>NZ_JBFBCE010000005.1:0-181743 GCF_040689595.1 Streptosporangium sp. NPDC051023
AAGCTGATCACCACCCTCACCGGCCACCAAGACAACGTGTCTGCGGTGGCGTTCAGTCCCGACGGGTCACGTCTGGCCACCGCCAGCTGGGACAACACCGCCCGGGTGTGGGAGGCGAAGACCGGCAAGCTGATCACCACCCTCACCGGCCACCAAGACAGGGTGTGGGAGGTGGCGTTCAGTCCCGACGGAACGCGTCTGGCCACCGCCAGCAGCGACAACACCGCCCGGGTGTGGGACGTGAACCTTCCGGCTAATCCGTTCTCCGCTGTCTGCGCTCTCACGGGAGGCCCCATGAGTAAGGAGAACTGGGCGCAGTATCTGCCTGGCGAGTCCTACCAGCGGGATGTATGCCCATGACTACTTGCTCGCGCAGCTCTGCTCACCTCATGTTCAAGCGAGCCAGCGAATCAGGCAGCCAGCCGCTCAGGCCGTGACGATCGCTTACTTCGATACTCTCCATATATGGCTGGGGCGATCGACTCATTAAGAGATCCTGGGTAGACAGCCCCTTGAAGGGTTGTCACCTCTCGGCCCGGCGGGTGCATGGCCTGCGATCGGATCGCCGCTTGACGGCTCGCGTGCAGTGGCGTCGGCCCCGCCGGGACGAGGGCGTCCAGATCGGCATCAGGAAATCGCCCCAGTCCGAGGGCCGCAGTAATGAGCTTCCGGCCATGGAGCATGTACGGAATGATCAATGGAAGTTGATCACTACATGTGCGGTTTTGGCAGCTCAGGCCAATGATCACTGGGAAAGACGATCGCTCTCCTAACGCGGGTGTCTTATCTGGTTTCGTTCTCACCCGCCAATGTCTCCCGATCACCGCGCAGCAACGCCAGTACCTCACTCTCCCGGTAGCGGTGGTATCCACCCAGTGTGCGGATGGAGTTGAGCTTGCCCGCGTTCGCCCAGCGGTTGACCGTCTTGGGATCCACGCGGAACATGCGCGCGACCTCGCCGGGGGTCAGGAGTCGCTCTGTGGTGCCGTCAACGGTGAAGACGCCGTTAGGGCCGGTGATCATGATGCTGGCCATGGGGTCTGTCTCTCGGTGAGGGGCGGATGAGGAAGTGGCCGGACGGCTCGCGGAGCGTGGTCGGCACGAGCCGCCCGGGGATCAGGGGTGCTGTTGGCGGACGCGGTCGGTGATCTCGACGTGCTGGCCGAGCGCGGCAGCCAGGCGCTCCGGGGTGGACCGGCCGATGGAGTCACGCGCCCCGGCCGCGTATTGGGCTGCGGTGACCGGCCGGTAGCGGAGCGCCCACCATCGGGCAACGCCCGGGGCGTCGCATGTCTGGAAGCGCCAGCCGGGATAGATGGTGCCCAGCAGGGCGATCATCTCAAGGTCGTGTTCGGTCAAGGTCGGCTCTCGTGCCAGGTGGTGAGCGTGGGAGGTGCCCGGCCAGTGGGGCTGTCGTCTGGCCGGGCACCTGGGGGAGGCCAGTCACCGGGGCACAGTGACCGGCGCGGAGCGGTTCCCCTTCCCCGATGCCCCGGGAACCGCGTGGTGGTGCGACCCGAGTCCCTCCTCTTTCTCGGGCCGCACGCGGGAGTGGTACGGCGGGCGGGGAGGGGGCTCTCCGCCCGCCGTACCGGCTTCAGGGCCGCAGGAAGGTGCGGGGAACAGTGGGTCGCGGGGGAGGGGCGGGCAGGGCGGCCAGGATCTCCGCCTGCCGGACCAACTCCTCGTCCAAGCGCTCGGCCGTGGGCGCTTTGATCAGGAAGTCGATGCCCGCTTCCCGTTCCTGCCGGTCGGGGATCTTCCGGCGGAAGGCGTTCCAGACGCGGATGCCGTCGTCGTAGGAGACGATCCAGCCGGGGTGGGCCTGCTTCAGTTCGGCGAGCTGCTCTTTCTGCTCCGGTGTCATCACGTGCCGCTTCGGTGTCCTCATGCGGCCCTCCCCCGGCGTGAACGGTAGGGGTGGGGGTGGTGTGGTACGGCGGCAGGCGCCTGGGAAAAGGCGCCGCCGGGCTTGTCTACGGGAGGTGCAGATGCCGGGCCGGGTGCGCGGTGGGCGATCCTGGTCATCTCCGCCTCGTACATCTGCTTCTCCAGACCCGTGGCCGTCTCGTTCTCGATCAGCACCGGCTGGATGCTCGGCCAGCCCGCCACGGCGTAGAAGCGGCGGTTGCCCAGGCTGTAGAGCACGGTCCACTCCAGCCACGTGCGGTCCAGCCGTTCGGCCTCGGCGCGGGCCGGGCCATCCCACAGGCGGCGATGAACGGCGCTGTGTGGTTGGCCCTCACGGTGCCGTCCCGGCTCACGGGCTGCGCGCCCGATCACGACGCCACCCGTCCGGGGAACTGCTGGGCGATCTCCTCCTGGCGGGCGACCTCGGCCTGCACCTGCTCGAAGGTGTCGGCGTCCACGGTGGGTTCGGCCCCGGCGTGCAACGCGCCCCGGGGGAACGCCTGGCGGCGGATGGCCCAGAACCGGCCCCTGTCGCTGATGATCAGCCGCCAGCCCGGGATGGCCGGTGCGGGTGTTGCAGATCTACCATCTCCCATGAGTCGGACCTCCATCGTCCGATTAAGGACCCGTTCCGACGCCGCGTACGTCGGGCGGGTCCGACTTATGTGGTGGGGAAGAAGACTCTGGAGCGCGTCGTCAGCGCGGATGAGTGAGGCGTCGATGGAGCCGTGCTGATCCCATCGGAGCCACAGGTGTTCACGCGAATGTCGTCAGGCGCGGGGACGTTGGCCGTCGTTGCACCGGGTAGATCTGGTGGTCTCAGGCCGCACGCCGGGCCGAGGGAAGGGGGGCGGGATAGCCGCTTGGGCAGCGGTGGAGGTACAGGGGGAGCGTCTGGCCGCGTTCCTTGCATCATCGGAGCGGCTGACAGGATCAGTTCCACGACCTTTTCCGCCCGCTGCCGACTGACCGTCTGAGAAGTGGGAGGCATGTGCAGGCAGATCATGTAGCAGTCGGCGTGCGCTCCCATGGTCACGGTGACGGCGCGGCGCCCCGAGGCGTCGCGGACGACCAGCTCGGGAGGGTGCCAGGTCAGCCACTGCTGAAGGGGTGGCTTGTGGGGCCGGTAGAGGACGTCTGGACGGTTGGCGAACAGAGCCATGCTGATCGTCTGGTGGTACTGGGCGCGCACTCCTCGCGTTTTGAGGAGCCGCTGCACGACGGCCAAGGCCTTGTCCTGGCTTTCTGTAGTTGTCTCGTCAAGGGGAAGCGAAACGGTCCCAGAGTCGTTCATGGGTCCGCACCTCCGGTGTGATCGAGGGCCCGTACGGCGGGTAGTGCCTGCGGTGCCCGCTTTTGTAGCGCCTTATGAAATCGCCTTACCTGTGCCATTGGACACGGAGGGATAAGAGCATCGCTTCAGTGCGCCATCTGCTGGAACAACTCTGCGAAGAGAAGTCGAGAGACGGAAGACCAGATGTCAGGCCTGTCAAGGGGCAGATAGAGGGCAGATTGAAGATTTGCCCGGCATGCTTCTCGCGGTCATGCTTTAAGGGTGTCCCGAAGAGGGGAGTGGCCATGGCCGAACCGAACGTTCAGCTACGTCAAGCACGAGAGCGCAGGGAATCCCCGAATATCGCCGGGCAGGTCCTGTCTCGACAAGAACTCGCCGATATGGTCAATGCGTGGATTTATGAGCATCTGAAGCGTAAGGCATGTCTGAGTGCGAACTACATCGGCAAGATGGAGCGCGGGGTTCTCCGCTGGCCCAACAGTGACTACCGCAGGGGGTTGCGTGCCGTACTGGGTGTGCAGACCGATGGCGCCCTCGGATTCCGGCGCCCGCATCACTCGCCGGTCGCGGTTACGGTGACGGACGTGGACCGCAAAGAGTTTCTCCGCGCGGCCTTCGGGGCCGTCGCGATGGCGGCCGGTCACCCGTTCGCCGAACTGTCGACCGCGACCGAGGTGACCCGTGTTCCGGCGGTCGTCACCGCCACCGACATCCAGGGCGTGCGTGACATCGCCGGAGTCTTCTCCAGGTGGGACCACGCCTACGGCAGCGGCCTGGTCCGTGAGGCCGTCAACAGCCAGCTCCGCTACTCGGCCGAACTGCTGGCGGCCCGGTGCCCGCAGCGGCTGCACACCGACCTGTATGCCGCGGTCGGATTCCTCGGGCACGTCGCGGCATCCATGGCGTTCGACGCCTATGCCCATGAGGACGCCAGGCGTATGTTCCGGATGGCGCTGGCCTGTGCGGAGGAGGTCGGAGACTGGCACCTCCGGGCGAAGGTGCTCTCGACCATGGCCCGGCAGGCGATCTGGTGCGGCGACCCGGACACCGGTCTGACCCTCGTCGAGCTCGCCCTGGTCCGCGCCGACCGGCTCACCGCGGCCGAGCGGGCCATGCTGCTGTCTGCCCGCGCCCGAGCACTGGCCAAGCTCGGCCGCACCCAGGAGACCCTGAGCACGATCGGTATGGCCGATGAGGAGTTCGGCCGTTTGAAGACCGGTGAGGAATGGCCGTGGATGCGCTACTACGATGCCGCCCAGCACGCCGGAGACACCGGGCATGCCTTGTTCGACCTCGCGGTCAACGGCCGGTTCGTCGGGGAGGCGTCCGATCGGCTCTCGGCCGCGGTGGCCGGTCACGGTGATATCTACGCGCGTTCCCGAGCGTTCAGCGGCATCAAGCTCGCGTCGCTGACCATGGTGACCGGTGCCCCGGAAGAGGCCGCCGCGATTGGCACGCGCGCGTTGCGGGACGCGGCCACCGTACGCTCCGGCAGAACCGCCGACGAGCTCCGCGAGCTCCATCGGCTCGCCGTTCCGCACGAGCGCCTGAGTGAGGTGGCGGAGTTGCGGCACCGCATCGTCGAAGTGGTCGCGGGCGCATGACCCAGGCCGACCCTGTGGAACAGGCAAGCCTGAGGGCGCTGCGTGCCGCCTGCCGACAGGCCGGGGTCGACGCACGCGACGCTGAGCCGATCCGTTTCAGTGAGAACGCCATCTACCGGCTGTCATACGGCGTCGTCGCGCGGGTCAGCCGGGTCGGCCAGTTCCAGGCCGCGGTCAAGGAGGTCCAGGTGGCCCGCTGGCTGGAAGGCGCCGGGGTGCCTGCCGTACAGACCCTCCCCGATGTGGAGCAGCCGGTGGAGGCCGACGGCAGGGCGGTGACGTTCTGGCGGGAGCTTCCGCCGCACCGGCCGGGCACCGCCGCTGACGTCGCCGCCCTGCTGCGGAGGCTGCACGGTCTGACTCCTCCGGAGCACTTCATACTTTCCGCGCTGGATCCGTTCGTACGGCTCGCGGACCGGATCGACCGTGCCCGCATGTACACCGCAGAGGAACGACAGTGGCTGCGTGAGCGCCTGGCCGACCTCGAACACGGGTACGCGGAGTTGTCGCCGGGGTTGCCCGGCTGTGTGGTGCACGGGGACGCCTGGATCGGCAACGTGCTGGCCACCGAGGACGGCCGGGTGGTGCTGGCCGACTTCGAGCGCAGCGCGTTCGGGCCGCCAGAATGGGATCTGGTGTCCATGGCGGTCAAGTACGCCACTCTCGGAGGGATCTCCGCAGACGACTACGCCGCGTTCGTCGAGACCTACGGTCATGACGTCATGGCCTGGGAGGGCTATCGGGTGCTAAGGGACATTCGGGAGCTTCGCCTGGTCACCATGGCGGCCCAGGTCGGCATGGAGGACGCCGGGCTTCGCAGTGAGGCGGCCGTACGGCTGGCCGCGATCCGCGGTGAGAGTGGTCCCCGTCCCTGGCACTGGAAAGCGGTGAGTCGATGACGATGACCTGGGCTGAGACAGCGTGGGTCTGACGACAACGCTGACGACAACGTCGGCCACCACAGACGTACGGCGGCAGCCGTCCACACCCCTCTGACCTCGTGCAGGTTCAGGGGAGCAGGGTGATTGGTCCGCCTGAAAAGCGGAAGGTCGGCGGTTCGACCCCGCCCCTGACCACAGCAGCTGAGCAGCAGAAACGCCCCGAGCCGATCACGGCCGGGGCGTTCTTGGTTACGTTTGCCGACAATGTCGGCGCGGGATGACTTACAGAGGGTCTCCAAAGCGCAAGCTTCTCGGCACCTCTGTCATGCCTGCATTTGGCTCAATCTCCACCATGATCACAACCCGGCCTACCTGACCAGACCAGGACGCCCCCGGCGAGCTGTCTCCCCTTCCGATGCCTCGGAGGGCCTCTACGGGGCGGGCGACGACCACGGGGAGACATCGTGAGCCGGGTCGTCTCTGGTTGAGATGCCGCGTTGTCTGAACGCGTAGTCCTTACAGAACTGAAGAGCCAGTTCAAGATGCAGCGCGGTGAACGGGCTTCTGGTCATGGCCGTTTCGTCTGGTCCGATCGTGAAGCCTGTTTGTACTACTTCGTCGCCTGATTCCTGTTCCGTGATCGTGGCGACGGTGAGGGCGTTCCCGGTCCGCTGCCAGTCGCCGCTGGCATGCCACTCGTATCGCAGTTCCAGGACGTCCGCAGCCGGGCAGTGCCAGCGAAACCGGTCCACATCGATTCCGCCTGCCATGCTGGCCCAAGCGCTCCAACCGCGGTCATCCTGGAGAAACCCCAGCCAGCAGGTCTCCAATGACCCGTGGTCATAGGGCGTGCTCTCCCAGAGGCCGACCAGAGCTCCGTGATCCACAGCTGACAGGATGGCATGAGCTCGGCTCGGTTTGAGTCGCGCCCTTGCGCCAGACAGCGGTGTCGCTTTCCGGTCGTGGTTTTGGTCGTGTTCCATACGAGCATCGTTCAGGGCTTTTTTGATCTCCGGTGACAGCAACGGGCTTCGGAGTCGAACGCTCTGATGATGGATGATCGAGCAGTTCGGCTGTCACACAGGTTGAACTCGTGGAGTCGGTCATGGGTTTGCCGGAGCGTCGAAGGTGAGTCCGGTCTCGGCTGGACTCTCCCACTGTGGGAGACCTCATGCTCCTCCCAGTGGTCCCCAGTAGTTGATCATGAAGGTGTCAGGGATGGGGACGGTGTGACTGTTCGCTGCGTCAGCACGAGGAGAGCAACGCATGACCACCGTGAAGGACATCGAGGCCCGCGGCATGCACCACTGCGAGACGACGGCGCTGGGGGTGCTGTTGCGGCATGAGGGACTTGATCTGTCCGAGCCTATGCTGTTCGGGCTGGGCTCGGGCCTGTCCTTCATTTATTGGGACAGCAAGGGCATGACGCTCCCCTTTCTCGGAGGCCGCGTCAAGCCTTTCGACCTCACCAGGAACCTGGCCGCCAGGCTGGGGCTGACGTTAGTGGCCGAGGAGACCACCTCACCGCGCAAGGCGTGGGAGAACGTGGCCGCCCCTATCGACGCCGGTCGGCCGGTCGGCCTCCAACTCGACTGCTACCACCTGGACTATTTCCGCTCCAAGGTGCACTTCGGCGGTCATGTCGTCGCCATGTACGGCTACGACGAGCATGACGTCTACCTTGTGGACACTGACCAGCAGGGAGGAGCGGTGCGCACCGGCCGGGCCAGCCTTGCCATGGCGCGGGCCGAACGTGGCCCGATGACCGCCAGGAACCGATCCTTCACCGTCACCCTGCCGGCTCACCCGCTTTCCTGGCAGGACCAGATCATTCCCGCCATCAAAGACTGCGCTGAGGCCTTCCTCGCCGCTCCCATCGCCAACCTGGGCCACCGTGGCATCGAGAAAGCCGGCAAACAGGTGCCCAGATGGCTGCTACGCGCCGGCGAGCCGCAGCAGGACCTGCCGCAGGCCGCCCTCCTCATGGAGAAGGGCGGCACCGGCGGTGCCCTGTTTCGTGCCCTCTATCGGGACTTCCTCGACGAGTGCACCCGGCTGATCGACGACGGCAACCTCCGCGCCGGTCACAGGCTGTACGCCGATGCCGCCGTCCTGTGGACGGACGTGTCTACCTTGATCGCGAAGGCTGGAGAGAGTGGCGACGCGGGGTACCTCGAGCAGGCCGGCGTCATCCTCCACGATCTTTCGCGCATCGAGAAGAACGCCATGCAGGTGCTGCGTCAGCTGTAGCTCGAAGGGAAAGCCAGCTGTACGGGTACGGCCTGAGTAATGGTTGTCGTGCCCTGATTAGGGGAGAAGGCAGGGCACGATGCCAAGCTACTGAAGGCTTCTCCAAGTTTGTCGAGAGCGTTGCGCTTGTCGTCGAGGGAGACGTGGGCATTAGATGGTCATGGTGACCTCGATGTCGCTGTGGCCGACGATGTCGCGGACGACCTGGGATGGTACGTCGAGGGTTGAGCAACAGCTGACGTAGGTGCGGCGGAGATCGTGAAAGCGCATGTCGCCGAGGCCGGCGGCCTTGCGGATCGCTCCCGAGCTTCGCCGGAGGTCGTCCGGCTCTCCGAAGCGGACTACGCCGAGTTCGTCGAGACCTACGGCCATGACGTCACGGCCCTGTCGAGGGCTCAGACGGTCGTGGCCTGGGCGGCTCGAAGGGCCGCCGGGTCCACGTCGGGAACGGCAAGCCTCGGGTTATGGCCCGCGGCGACGACCCTGATGACGAATCCCGCTGCTTCCTCCAGTTGCCGTGAGCTATCGAGCCCTCCGACCACGGCGCTCTGCCCACCAAGATCGCGAATCAGTGCGGCAGCGTCATCGAGCGCACGTGGCTCGTCGCCGCAGATGGCCACGACCGGCGCCGTGGCCCGCGGTCCCGCATACGGCCACGAGGCGCCTGAGAACAAGTGCAGTGCCTTGACCACGTGCGCCCCCGTGGCGGCACCGGCCACGAGTTGCGCTGCTGAGCCGGTAGCAGGCTTGAGCTGTCCGGTCTGGTAGTCGAGCGGGTTGGTGCAGTCGAGCACGGTCTTGTCGGCCAGCGACCCCTGCGGGCCGCCGACCAGAGACAGCGCAGTCTCCAGGCCCTCCCAAGAGACTGCGACGACGACCACGTCGACCTGAGTCGCGAAGTCCGCGGGGTCGACGGCCTGGGCGGCGTGGCCGATCTGGGCGGCGGCCTCACCGGCGCGCAGCGCGTTCCGCCCTGTCACCGCCACCGAATGGCCGGCCGTGGCCCACGCTCGGCCGAGCGTCACAGCCAGATTCCCGGTGCCCAAGATTCCTAGGTTCACAACGATCTCCTTTGTCCGCAAGCGGTGTCCACGCAGGGCCTTCACCAACGCTACGAACGAGGCTCCTACCGTTTGGTAGGCGACCGATGGGACACTGGATTCCGTGCCCGAGCAGACCTGCCAGACCTTCGTCTCCGACTGCCACGTGCGCGCGGCAGCCGAACTGATCAACCACACCTGGGATCCCATCGTGCTTTCCGCCCTGCGTCTGGGGCCAACACGGCGCAACGAACTGCTCTTGCGCATCGCGGGAGTAAGCGACAAGGTGCTGACTCAGGCACTCCAACGTCTGCAGTCGCACGGACTCGTCACCAAGATGCGCGTTGCCGGGCAAGCGTCTGCCCGTGCAGGCGCGGTCTACCAACTCTCACCGCTCGGAGAGTCCTTCGCGAACGGACCCCTGGCTCAGCTTGCACAGTGGGCCGCCGACAACCACGACGAACTCATGGACCAGAACTCGGCAGCGTCATGACCCGCGACACCGGTGCCGGACCTCACCAAAATGGCGGAAAAGCGCTCCTGACTGGGTGCCATGGAACGAGGCGTTGGCGACGTTGACCTTGGTAGGCCATGCGGATCTCGTCCGTGCCGCACTGCTGATCGATGAGACGTTCTGGGCGACCAAACACAGCATCGAGACGGGAGAGCTCCATTCGGCAGATGCCTGGGCACAGGCGCGGGAGTCGATTGAGGCGGCTCGGCCGAACTTCATCAACGTGACCCGTCGGCGGCTCATCAGGGGAGCACAGGCCCTCTCCCAGTTCGTGGCGAGGCCTCCCTTTCCAGCATTTCCAGCGCCCCTCATCCAGGACACAACAAGGGCACATCACGCCGAGAAGCAGCCCCAAACGACGACGGACAATGAGACTCGGATCAGCAGCTCAGAAGGGTACTTCCTCCCGATGTCTCACCTGACCCTGCCAAAGAGGGATGGCCCACCAGGATCGCAGGCCAAAGCGCAGGCGAATCCCTCTGATCTCAACTCCGTACAGGTCCTAGACGGAATGGTCGCAGCGGCGGGCGACCGCGTTGAGCGCACTGCGTCGGATGAGACCGACTCCCGGTCTGATGAGCCACCAGTAGGCGGCGAACAGCCGTCGCACGCGAGGGTCGGTCCCCTGGATGCGGGTCTCGGTCACCAGCCGTGAGCCGGTCCCCTCTGGGATGATCTCGTGGGAGATCACCGCTTTGGCGAACCCGGATTCCTGGAAGGCGGTGAGGTCCTCAGCGGTGCGAACATTGGCTGGCGCCGTCGGGACGGGCTGCCAGAACCGAGCGACTCTGCCGAGGACCAGTTCATGGCCCGGCTCTTGGGCCAGCGTTATCCAGCGGTTGTCGGCGCGAAAGAGCTCGGCCAGCGGCTGTGATCTGGCCGTGAGTGCGGACTCGCCGCCGCGAAGGCGGGTGGGGAAGGTACGGATGGCCATCAGCAGGCGGGGGAGCGGAAGCTCGGCGAGCGTTACGGCGAGCATCTGCGCCCACACGTCCTCGGGCGGGGCGGGGATGCCGATCGCATGGACGACGCGGTGGTCGTATGTGGGCATGAACGTCTGGAGCGTGTCACTCATCAGATTTCTCCCTGTAGGTCGCCGCGGTCCGCGCCGTATAGAAGCAGGGCGAGTACGGATTTGACGTATTCGTCGGTTGCGCGGGCGTTCTCGAGGGGCAGCGCGCCCGGGAGACGAGCCGTCATCTCGATGAGCCCGATGTAGGCGGTGTGCGCCAGCGTCGCGCGATGGACGGACGTGGTCCGGGTGAACCCGATCTGCTCGAACAGCGAGATCAGGTACTGGACGCGCCGTTGCATCACCCGTCGCACCACGGGAGCCACCAGCTCGTGTCCGGCCGAAGCCAGGATGTTGATCTCGCTTGGGTCCTGGCCGGTGCGTCGGCCCGCTTGCTTCAGCAACGTCCGTAGCCGCGCTACGGGATCCGATTCGGCCTCCAGCGCGTAGATCGGCGCCTCGGTCGAACGCTGCTCCCACAGCGTCAGCGCGGCGGACACGAGTGCCTCGCGGTTGGCGTAGTGGGCGTAGAAGCTTCCCTTGGTGGTGCCGAGGTGGACGGCCAGCGGCTCGATGGCGACGGCTGCCAGTCCAGCGGCGCCGAGCGCCTCAAGGGCTGCCTCGGCCCAGTCGTGGGCGGTAAGCCGCGGGCGTTTGGAGGTCACGAGCATACGCTACCGTATTGATACGGCACCGTATCAATACGCCAGCGTATGGAGGCCCGGATGCGGAACATCCAGCACCGACTCGTTGACGCGCCCGCTGAGCGCCTGGGCGCACTGTTGGATCAGGTGGGAACCGAAGACGACCAACTCTGGCCCAAACCAGCATGGCCGCCCCTGGTCCTCGACGCGGGGCTGACCCTTGGCTCGCGCGGAGGTCACGGCCCGATCGGCTACAGTGTCACCGACTACGAGCCCGGCCGTCGCGTCCGCCTGTCCTTCGAACCGGGCTCGGGGCTCAACGGCTACCACGAGTTTCTCATCACCGCGCAGGGCTCCGGCCGCTGCCGCCTCACTCACACGATCGTCGGCACCGCCGAGGGGCGGATGGCCGTACTGTGGCCGCTGGTGATCCGCTGGATGCACGAGGCCCTGGTGCACGATCTGTTCGACAACGCCGAACGCGCCGCGACCGGCCGTATGAGCCGCCGTCCCGCACGTTGGTCACTGTGGGTACGGCTACTGCGGCGACTGCGAAAGTTTCCCGCCGGGACTGAAACGTCCACCTGACGTCGCCCGCTTGGGGGAGCTCCCGAACGATCATCGTTCGGGGCTTTTTCGATCTCCGGTGACAGCAACGTCCTCGGCCGTGCCGGCCGCGTGCCTTGAAGTGTTCGCTGAGTCCCACATGTGTTCCGGAGCGGAAGTTGGCCACTTCCTACATCGCACTGTGAAGGATGCTCATGTCGAGGTATGTGACGCTCTCAAGCGTTGGGCTGAATCGCCCCCCAGCTTTGGTGTGTCCCGAGTCTCTGGAGTCGGATTTGTGGATTTTCATGCCATGATGGTCGTGTTCTCGAACTCTGTCGGGGTCAGCATGCTGGAGCGCCTCGTGTCCGGAAGCGCCCGCTAGCATCGGGGTCCCCGGTCCCGCCTCGCGGATGCCCCTACCGCGACGGATGCCCGGCCGACTCGCGACGGAGCCCGCGTGCCCACGATCGACCCCCGCCGTCTCCTCGTCCTCCGTGCCTTCGTGCTGTCCGACTCGGTCACCGCGACCGCGGCGGCGCTGCACCTGACGCCGTCCGCGGTGTCGCAGCAGCTCGCGGCGCTCGAGCGCGAGGTCGGCCACGCGCTCGTCGTACGTACGGGGCGCAAGCTGGCGCTCACGCCGGCCGGGCGCATCCTCGCCGGGCACGCCGAGGAGATCAGCTCCCTGCTGAAGATCGCCGAGGCCGACCTGGCCGCGCACGCGGGCGGTGTCCTCGGGCAGCTCAGGATCGGCGCCTTCCCCACGGCGATCAGCTGGTTGGTGGCACCCGCCATCGTCGAGCTGCGCCGCCAGGCGCCGGGCGTCGACGTCACGGTCGTCGACGCGGAGGCGCACATGAGCCACCGGATGCTGATGCGCGGCGATATCGACGTGACCGTCAGCCTGGAGTACGAGTCCGACCCCGAGCGCGATTCCCCCGACATCGTGAAGTTCCCGCTCTACATCGAGCGGTTCAAGGCCGTCCTTCCCCACGCGCACCCGCTGGCCGGCGAGGAGGGCATCGGGCTCACCCAGCTCACCGAGGAGGGCTGGATCATGCCCTCGCCCGGTAACCCGTGCCGCACGATGGTGCTGCAGGCGTGCGCCGAACTCGGCTTCCACCCGCCGATCACCCACGTCTCGGACGACTACCGCGCCGCGCTGGCGCTGGTCGCCGCCGAGGCGGGGATCTGCCTGGTGCCGGAGTCTGCGCTCTCCGCCCGCGACGCCGACTGGGTGACGATCCTGCCGACGCGCGGCATCGCGCCGCTGCGCAAGGTGATCATGACGACGCGGCGCGACAACCAGGGCCACCCCGTCGTACGCGCGGGGTTGGAGGCGATGCGGGCCGCTGTCGCCGCGCCGGACTCGGAGGTCTACGGCCCGCTCGCGCGGTCCGACACCTTCAGCGTCGAGTGACGGCTCCGGCCGACGGCGCGTTCTCGCGGAGGAAGGCGTCGACGTGCCGGTGGTACTCGTCCGGCTTGTCGCGGCGCACGCAGTGGTGGGCGCCCTCGATCACGACGACGTCGAAGCCGGGCGCGACGGCCGTGAGGCGCTCACGGGAGTGCTTGTCGACGATGACATCGCCGGTGCCGGTGATGAGCAGCGCCGGTACGCCCGCCGGGCCGACCGTGATCTGCCGCGCGGTCGGCGTCCAGATCCGGCGCTTCTCGTGGAGCCGCTGCTCCATGTAGTCGGTGTCGACAGCCTTCATCGCCTCGGCGAGCGGGCGCAGCTCCTGCTCCGCCCAGTGGGGCTTGAGCTCGCGCTGCATGTCCACGAGCTCCTCGACCGACGCCGTGTCGGCGTAGTCGAAGGGGTCCTTTTCGGTCTGCTCGACGCTGAGCCACGGGTTGGGACCGGCCTCCGGCACCCACCACGGCGGGTCCTCGAGCACGACGCCGGCCACGAGGTGCGGGGCGTCGGCGGCGACGAAGGCGGCGATCCGAGCGCCCATGGAGTGCCCGACGACGAGCGTCTTACGCCCGGTCTCGTCGAGCATGTCCTTGAGGATGTCGATCGCGTCCTGCACCATCACGTCGGTGGACGGAACGCCCTCGTGCTCGGGCAGGCGGCCGGGCGACTTCCCGTGGCCCCGGGCGTCCGGCGCCACGATGTGGTAGTCGCCGCCCCAGCGGTCGACGGCGTCGCCGTAGCACGCGCCGGACTCCACGGCGCCGTGCAGGATGAGGATGGCGGGCGCATCTGCTGCGTCCCGCCCGTACTCTCGGACGAACAGGTCGGTTCCCACATGTCCTCATTCAGTGCTCTGTCGCGCCGGCCCCCGGCCGGCTCACGACGGGGTGGTCGTTCGGTGAGTCATGGTCATGATCGTGGCACGCCTGATCGGCGTCGTGCAACGCTCCCGCAGACCAGGCCGGTAGCCCCGCCTCCGGTGTCGCCTCGACCAGCGCGCGTGTGCAGGGGTGCTGCGGGGAGCGGAAGATCTCGTCGGACGGGCCGGTCTCGACGATGCGGCCGCGCTGCATGACGGCGACGCGGTCGCTGTAGAGCCGGATCACCGCCAGGTCGTGGCTGACGTGGAGGAATGAGATCCCCTGGTCGCGTTGCAGGTCGGCCAGCAGGTTGAGGATCTGGGCACGCACCGACACGTCGAGCGCCGAGGTCGGCTCGTCCGCGATGATCAGGTCCGGTTTGAGGGCGAGCGCGCGCGCCACGGCGACGCGCTGGAGCTGGCCGCCGGACGCCTCGTGCGGATAGCGTCCCAGGTAGTCGGCGCCGAGGCCGACCGACTCCAGCAGCGCGACCAGCTCGGCGGTCGACGTCGTCTCGCCGTGCGCACGGAAGACGTTCTCCAGCGTCTGCCGTACGGTCTGCCGCGGGTTCAGCGACGCCAACGGGTCCTGGAAGACCATGGCGACGTTGCGCCGCAGCCGCCGCAGTCCTCGCCGACTGAGGCAGGCGACGTCCTGCCTGTCCGTACGGACGGTGCCGGACGTCGGCACCACCAGGCCGTTGGCCATCCGCGCCAGCGTGGACTTGCCCGAGCCGGACTCGCCGACCAGGCCGAGCGCCTCGCCCCGCTCGACGTGGAGCGAGACGCCGTCGACGGCGAGGAAGCCCTTGCGCCCGCGGCCGAAGCCACCGGCGGTGCGGTAGCGCTTGCTGACGTCGGTCATCTCCAGGATCGGCTCGCTCACCGGGTGACCTCCTGCAGTGCGGGGAGACGATCGAGGTGGCAGGCCGCAAGGTGCAGGCCGCCGCCCTCGCTGGTCGGGCGGACGGTGGGCAGCGGTACCTCGACGACACAGCGCTCGCCGACCTGGTCCGCGAGGCCGCAGCGCGGCGCGAAGGCGCAACCCGGTCCGGCGTCGCGCAGCGACGTGGGCGCGCCGGGGATGGCGCGGAGCCGGGTCCGCTCCCCTCCGGTGTCGAGTCGGGCGTCCAGCCGCGGCGTGGCCGCGCGGAGACCGGCGGTGTACGGGTGGGCGGGCTGATCGAAGATGTCGCGGAGGCTGCCGTACTCGGCCTGGCGGCCGGCGTACAGCACGAGGACCTCGTCCGCCACGCTCCCCACCACCCCGAAGTCGTGGCTGATCAGGAGCATCGCCATGCCGTACTCCTGCTGGAGCTCGCGGAGCAGGGCCAGGATCTGCGCCTGCACCGTCACGTCGAGCGCGGTGGTCGGCTCGTCGGCGATGAGGAGCGCCGGCCGGTTCACCAGGGCCATCGCGATCACCGCGCGTTGCCGCATGCCGCCGGAGAACTCGTGCGGGAAGCGGCGTACGGCGTCCGCGGGCTCGGGGATGCCGACCCGGTCGAGCATCTCGACCGCACGGGCCCGCGCGGCGCGGCGGGTGACCGACGGGTCGTGCAGGCGGACCGCCTGGGCGATGTGCGCGCCGATGTCGAGGTACGGGCTGAGCGCGGACATCGAGTCCTGGAACACCATGGCCACCTCGGAGCCGCGGGCCCGGCGCAGCTCGCGCTCGTCGGCGGAGAGCATCTCCCGCCCGGCGACGACGATCCGGCCCCGGGCGCTCGCCCCGCGCGGCAGCAGCCGCATGATCGCCCGGCCGGTGATCGTCTTGCCCGACCCCGACTCGCCGACCACGGCGAGCGTGCGGCCGCCGTCCAGCCTCACGGAGAGGCCCCGGACGACATCGGCGGTGACGCCGCCGCTGGTGAACGAGACGCACAGGTCCTCGACCTGGAGTACGGGGTCAGGCACGGCGGATCCTCGGATCGAGAAGCGGCATCAGCAGGTCGGCGATCAGGTTGCCGACGATGATGAGGAAGGCGGAGAAGAGCGTCACCCCGACGACGATGCTCAGGTCGGACTCGTTCACGCCGGACAGCAGCAGGTCGCCGAGCCCGTGCAGGCTGAACACCTTCTCCGCGATCACCGACCCGCCCAGGAGCGCGGTGACGTCGAGCGCGAACATCGCCACGACCGGCACCATCACGCCGCGGACGGCGTGCCGGTTCACCTGCCGGGCCGACGCGCCGCGCGCGGTCATCGCGACGAGGTGGTCGGCCGAGAGCTCGTTGAGGAGCTGGGTGCGGGTGACCCGGATGTAGCCGGCGGCGAGGATGAACGACAGCACCATCCACGGGCCGATCAGGTGCCAGGCCCAGTCCGCCGGTGACTCCGAGAACGACACGAAGCCGGAGTACGGCAGCGCGTTGAGCATGAAGCCGAAGACCTGGACGACGAGCAGGCCGACGAGGAAGGTCGGCACCGACAACCCGAACATCGCGAAGCCGGTCGAGAACCGGTCGACGATCCCGCCCTTGCGTATCGCCGACAACGCGCCGAGGCCGATGCCCACGACGAGGCACAGGACGGCCGCGCCGAACGCGAGCGACAACGTGACGGGCAGCCGCTCGGCGATGAGCGTCGTGACGTCGCTGCGGTTCGGGAACGAGTAGCCGAAGCAGGGCGCCTGGCAGTGCACCTGCTGGGCGCCCTTGCCGTACGTACGGCCGACGAAGAGGCCCTTCACGAACTCGGTGTACTGCCACAGCGCGCTCTGGTCGGTCTGCATGTAGGCGCTGACCTTGGCCCGGGTCTCGGGCGGGCACGGCTTGCCGCACATGGCGCGGGCCGGGTCCTTCGAGGCCCCGAAGAAGAGGGCTATCGTCACGAAGGCGATCGCGAGGAGCATGAACACCGCGGTGACCATGCGGCGGGCGATGTAGACGATCATGCAGCATCCTCCGTGCGCACGTCGAGGACGTCGCGGAGCGCGTCGCCGGCGAGCGTGGCGCCGAATACGATCAGGAACACCACGGCGCCCGGGAAGAGCATGTACCAGACGTCCGCACCGCTGTAGATCCACGGCAGCGAGTCCGAGAGCAGCTTGCCGAGGTCGGGGACGTCGCCACGCAGGCCGACGCCGAGGAACGACAGTCCCGCGACGACGCTGACGTTGCCGGGCAGCGACATCGCGAACAGGACGACGACCAGGCCGAAGAGGTGCGGCAGCATCTCGCGGCGGATGATCTGCCAGGGCGGAGCCCCGGTCGCGCGCGCCGCCTCGACGAAGGCGCGGGCGTTGATGGCGCCGGCCTGGGCGCCGATGATCCGGGCCGGAACGGTCCAGCCGAAGAAGGCCAGTACCAGCACGAGGACCAGGCCCCGTGGCATCTCCGGCGGCACGATCGCCATGATCGCGATGACGAACATCAGGCCCGGGAAGCCGAACATGAAGTCGATCACCCGCCCCGCGACGGCGTTGAACCAGCCGCCGAAGTACCCGATCGCCGTACCGAGGACGGCGGCGAAGGCGATCGACAGGATGCTCGCCCCGAACGCGATGAACAGCGACGAGCGAATGCCGTAGACGATCTGGGCGAACAGGTCGACGCCCGTCACCGGGACGACGCCGAGCCAGTGGTCGGCGCTGACGCCACCGAAGACGCCCAGCGGACGGCCGCCGTCCGGGTCGAGCAGGTCGGTGTGCAAGGTGCTCGGGTCCTGTCCCTCGATCTGCACGAGCAGCGGGGCGCAGAGTCCCGCGACGAGCGGCACGACCAGCATGACCAGGCCGGCGACGCCGGACCGCTTCCGGAGGAAGCGGCGGAGGACCGACGTACCCCGGTCCTCCGCCTGCTGGATCTCAGTGATCGACACCGGCGACCAGCTCGTTCGCGAACGGCGGGTAGGCGGGGATGAAGTAGTTCAGGATCTTCGAGCCGGCCAGGGCCTGCGTGCGCTGCACGAGGATCGGCACGATCGGGGCGTCCTGCATGATCTGCTTGTCAATCGCGGCCCACATCTTGGCGGCCTTGTCGAGGTCCGGTTCCGCGGTCGCGGCGTCGATCGCGGCGTCCACCTCGGGGTTGGAGAACTTCGAGGCGTTGCCGCCGCCGTTGTCGATCTCACTCGACGCGAACAGCGGCTGGATGGTGCTCATGCCGCTCGGGAAGTCCGCTCCCCAGCCGTTCGTCGTCATGTCGTAGTCGCCGTCGGCGGACGAGATGAGCTCGTACCAGGTGTCGCCGTCGAGGCCCTTGAGCTCGACCTTGACGCCGATCCGCGCCAGCGAGTTCTTGATGCTCTGGGCTTCCTTCTCCTCGATCGCGCTCACGTCGGTCGGGTAGGTCAGCGTGAACTTCAGGTCGGAGACGCCGGCGTCGGCGAGCAGTTCCTTCGCCTTGTCGACGTTGCCGGTGTCACCGCCGTCGTACAGGTTGTACTCGGTGTAGCCGGGGATGCCGGGTGTCATGATGGTCGAGGTGATCTGGCCGCCGAACTTCGGGCCGCCGTACACGCTCTGCAACTCGGCCTTGTTGATCGCGTAGTTGATCGCCTGCCGCACGCGGACGTCGGAGAGGCCCGGGCGCTTGACGTTCATGGCGAGGTAGCGGAAGTAGCCCGACGGGCTGTTGGCCATGCGGTTGGAGATCGACGGGTCGGACTCGATCCGCTGGAACTGCGACGGCGAGATGAGCGCGTTGCTGATCGCGGTCTTGTCCTCGCCCTTGTCGTCGATGAGGCGCTGCACGATCGTGTCGTTGTTCAGGCCCATGTCGAGGACGATCTTGTCCGGGCCGGCGAACCGCGCCTGGTCGGTGTCGGCCTTCCAGTTCGGGTTGCGCTCCAGCACCGCCTGCGAGCCCTTGCGGAAGCTCGTCACCTGGTACGGGCCGCTGGCGACCGGGTGCTCGCCGTACGTCTCCGGCTTGGTGTCGGCCGTGGCCGGCACCGGCGCGAAGGCCGGCATGCTGACGATCCACGGCCAGTTGCCGAACGAACGCGTCAGGTGGAAGACGATCTTGTGGTCGTCGACGACCTCGATGGAGTCGAGCTTCTTGCCGTCGTACGGGCCGTCATAGTCGGTGCCGCCGACCAGTAGCGTCTTGTGGTAGCCGAGGCCGCCCTGGAACATCGGCGCGAACGACCGCTCGATGCCGTACTTCACGTCCTGCGCGGTGATCGGGCTGCCGTCGGAGAACTTCAGGCCCTCCTGCAGCGTGAAGGTCCACGTCTTGCCGTCGTCGTTCGTCGTCCCGGTGTCGGTGGCGAGGTCCGGCACGAGGATCGTGTCCTTGTCCGGGAACGTCCGCCACGACGTCAGCCCGCGGTGCACCCACCGCAGCCGGCTGGTCGGCACCATCTGCGCGTTGGCGGTCTCGAAGGACTCGGTCGCGCGCCGCGAGAGGTAGTGCAGGGTCCCGCCCTGGGACACGGACGCGCGCGCCGTCGTGTTCTTGTCCTTCGTCGGCTCGGTGGACTGCGAGTTCGCGTTGCAGCCCGCCGTCACGAGGGCCAGGACGAGCGCGAGCCCTGCGGGCACCATTCTCCGGGATCGATTCGCCATAGATCGCGCTTCCTGTGAGGCGGTCCCGATCGGCCGGGTCCGCTGCTTGGATCTCAGGAAGGGAGTCTGTTGGCGGGCGAGAGCGCGCGTCCATCGAGGAGTTCTGCAGGAGACCTTTCAGAAAATCTGAAAGATCGCGGAGATCTGCGCGCGCGGCGTCCACGATAGTCCGGCGGTCCCGGTGGCTGGAAGAGCGCGGCGCAACCCGTTGGATGAGAGCAGGCCGCCAGCTTCTGTACGAGTCTATCGACCGGGCACCTGACCAGACAGGTGTTCCGCGGAACCACCACTCCCGGATTCATGAACGGTAGATACGGTTCTACGGTGACACCGCGATCGTGGGCGGTGTCCAGGAGCAGCGCACTACCGACACCACCGGCTCGTTCCGGATCACCTTGGGGGTTGTCCGGCGGATCGCCGTCATTCAGCGGCCTGAGCGCCACCGGACGACCACGGCCGGAGACATCGGTGACGTGGCAGGGCGCCGGTGCGGGCTACGTAGAGGGATTCGTTGGACGAGCCCTGCCCCGGAGTTCTGGAGACGGTTCTCGCCACAGGACGAACGTCGCGATGGTGGCGAGAGTGACGACAACGGCCAGGCCGTAGAGGACGACCATGGTCGCTCCCTGGCTGGGTACGGCCAAGCTTGTACCGACCGCGATTATCGAGGTCACCGGGAAGATCGAGCGGAAGCCCCAGTAGGCAAACCGCCCACTGGGCAGGGAGTGGTCCTGGACGTAATGCTCCCAGCCCATGTTCTGCAGACCGACTCGATCTTCGACCTTGTCCCGGATATATGCCGCGAGACGGGTGATCAAATGGGCTTTGAAAAGCCAGCTGATTCCCAGGACCATTGACAGTAATGGGTAGATCAGGATGATGGCCGCGTTGCGGACTTGAAAGCCTGCCGTCAGCACGGCGCCGAAGGCCACTGTCACCACAGCCGTGATCTGAGATTGCAATCCTGTGAGGCTGACGATCTCCGAACGTAAGCTGGTGTACTCGGCCACGGCGAGCTGTGTGGCGTCCCATTCGGGAGGGGTGGAGAGCGACGCGGACGGTGATCCTGCCACGTCCGCAGTGTCCAGAGGATCTGTGGGCGCTGATCGGCGTGGCGGTCGCTGTAGGAGCAGAGTGAACCCCGAGCGCCAGGAGGGGAAAATATGCCGCACGACTTCTACGATGCCGCAGATTTCGTTGGCATGAGAGAAACTGATCTATCAGGGGACCGATATTCGAAGCCTGGCGCCTGTGTGAAACTCCGGGGCTCCAGTCGTGCGGCTGCTCACGGCTCTGAAGATATTGATCTGCCAGGCTGAATCTTGCGCTGCGGCGTCAACCCGGGCGCAGCCGTAGTGTGTCAACCCGTCTGCATGACAGTTGACCTGTAATCAGGTTATAAGCAGACCCTTTATCTCCAAGGTCGTGGGCGCTCGACCGAGGCCGCATATTCGGTCTCCGTCCGATGGTGGTTTACGCCTCGCCGGCGATCGAGACGAGTGTGAGCGCTCACGCACCGGCCGGGCGTCGCCGCCACGCTGAGGACGCTGTAGGGCCACCTTTCCGGAGCACTTCGCGCTTCCCGCGCTGGATCCGATGGTCGGATCTCGCCGGCCCATGCCCCGCCGGCATGCCAACTTTTCCTCCGGAAGGCGCGTCTCACCCTTATGGGATTACTGTTTCGCGGCACCGCTGCAGCCGTCGCCTTTCTCGTCGCCACAGGGCCGACCGCCGCCCACGCCGTGGCGCCGGCCGGTCAGTGGGGTGTCGTCCACAACGACCGCCGCGACTCCTACGACGCGGTGACGGTGACGCCGGGTGGAGCGGTCTGGGTCGCCGGGACGAGGCGCCCGGATCACGGATCGACCGGCGCCGAATCGCTCCTGTTGAAGGGCGGCCGGTCCACCTTCAAAAGTGTCACCGGGCCGGGCTTCCGGGTGAAGCGGCTGACGTCGGCGTCCGACACCAGGGTCTGGGCGTTCGGCGCGTCGCGATACGCCCGGTGGGACGGCAAGCGCTGGGAGGTCAAGCCATGGCGCTACGGCCGGGTGGATCGGGCATACGCCATCGGCAGGAACCTGTGGGTCATCGAGAACGCCAGCGTGTTCCCGTCGGCCGGTAGCGCCGGGTGGAAGGCGCGGTCCACGCTGCGGCGTCTGGACGGGTCGGTGTGGCGCAGGGTCCCCACGCCGATCGTGGTCAAAGGACTCGACGGTAAGTGGGCGGCGGGCTCGGTGCGGGGCACGGCGGCTCTGGCCCGCTGGACCGGCACGGCCTGGCGCGCGGTCGCACTTCCGGCGATTCCGTCCGCGCACTCGGGCCAGATCTCGGAGCTGACGGATGTCGCGGTCGACGGTGAGACCGGCCGGGTGATGGCCGTCGGCTGGGTCGCCTGGCCGTGCGGCGGTGCGAAGCCCTCCTTCTGCGGTGAGACTTTGCTGCTGTCCAGCTATCTGGGCGGCTGGAACGTCGAGGTCCGGGGTGAACCGGGTCTCCAGCCGCGCGCCCAGGCGGAGCCCGACGGCAGAGGCGGGGCCTGGGTCGTCTACGACGCCAAGGGCGGAGGCAGCGGGTTTCTGCACATCGGCGCCGACAGTGTCGAGCCGGGCGTCTTTCCGGTTCCGCCGAACCAGAGCGCGTCCGTTCGTGACCTCGCCATCCAGCCGGAGAGCGGTTCCGTCTGGGCGGTCGGCGCGGCACCTTCCGGCCGCAACGGTCTGATCTGGGCCTACCGCCGCTGAGTCGGCTGGGCATCGGGGCCACCCGGACGGGCCCCAACGTGCCCTGGTGCGTGCTGGGTTCGCGCGTACCCTAACCGGCTGCTGCGCCAGTATCTAGCCAAGAACGCCGATCTGCGCGCCTTTACGCAAGCGGACCTGGATGTCATCGCCGCCAAGCCCAACGACCGCCCTCGGAGGATCCACGGCTACCGCAGCCCGGCGGAGGTCTACGCTGAGATCCTGAACAGCGGTGATGCGTTGATCCTTTGAGACCTCCATCGTTTGCCGACGCTCAAAGGACGACATTCCCGGAGCTCGGGCAATCGGATAGCTCGGTCGGTAGATAGCCGGCCGAGTGCATCACACGGCCCCTCGCGGTGAGGCGGTGCCTGGGCCCGGCAATCGTACGGTCACCACCAGGCCGCCGCCGTCGCGAGGGACGGCCGTCACCGAGCCGCCGTGGCCGCGGGCGATGGAGCGCACGATGGACAGGCCGAGGCCGAATCCCCTCCCGCCGCCGGTACGCTCGCGGTTGAGCCGCCGGAACGGCTGGAACAGCGACTCGATCTCGTAGTACGGCACGACAGGCCCCGAGTTGACCACGGTCAGCACCGCGTACTCGCCGGCAGTCTCCGTGGTCACAGAGACGAACCCGGAGGGCACATTGTGCTCGACGGCGTTCTCGGCCAGGTTCTGCACCAGCCGTTCAAGCAGGATCGGATCACCTCTGGTGATCGCGGTGGCCGCGCCGTCGCAGGGCACGCCGAGCTGGTCGCAGACGTGGCCGGCGATGTCGGCCAGGTCGACGGGGGTGCGCTCGGTGATGCCGTGTTCGGAGTCGGCCAGTGTGAGCAGGCCGTCTATCAGCCGTTCGTGCCGTTCGTTGACGGTCTGCAACGACGTGCCGAGCTGGATGCAGTCCTCCGAGGCGCCCGGCCTGCTGACCGCGAGCTCCACCAGCGTCCTGTTCATGGCCAGCGGGGTGCGCAACTCGTGCGAGGCATTGGCGACCAGCCTGCGCTGTCCGTCGAAGGCCGCGTCCAGTTGCTCCACCATCAGGTTGAAGGCGTCGGCCAGGTCGCGTACCTCGTCTTGCGGGCCGTCCATGACGATCCGTTCGTGCAGTCCCCGCCCCGCGCCCACGGCCAGCCGCTGCGCGGTCTCGGTGACGCGGTGCAGGGGCTGTAGCGCGCGGCCCGCCACCAGCCAGCCGAACCCGACCGAGGCTGCGCCGACCAGCAGCAACCCGATCGCGCCCTGCGATATCAGGGAGGTGGTGGTCGCCGTGCGGATCCGTTCGCTCAGCATTTGTCGGCCCTCGTCCATCGGCGGTCCAGACGGTGTGGACGACAGGATGTGCTTGCCGCTGATGGCCGAGGGCACCTGCTGGGACACCAGCAGGGTCGTGACGCCGAGCAGCACCACTCCGCCCACCAGGAAGAACACCGCGTATACCAGGGTCAGTCTGGTCCTGATCGTGAGCTTCTTCATGCGATGCGGTACCCGACTCCAGGAATGGTGTCGATCACGGGGACCTCCAGCTTGCGGCGCAGCTTCAGAATCGTCACCCGCACGACGCCGGTGAACGGGTCGGTGTGCTCATCCCAGGCCCGCTCCAGCAGGTCCTCGGCCGAAACCACTGCACCGTCGGCGCGCAGCAACTCGGCGAGCACCGCGAATTCCTTGCGCGACAACGCGACGTAACGCCCGTCGCGATAAACCTCCCGCCTGGCCAGATCCATCCTGAGGCCACGGCGGCTGAGGACCGGAGGCGTGACGGGCCCGGTGCGCCGCAGCAGCGCCAGCACTCTGGCCGACAACTCGGCCAGTGCGAACGGCTTGGAAAGGTAGTCGTCAGCGCCGAGCTGGAGGCCCGCCACCCGATCCCGTACGGCCGCAGCAGCGGTCAGCATGAGGACGCGGGTTCGTGAGGTCGACTCCACAATCGACCGGCACACGTCGTCGCCATGGACGGCAGGAAGATCACGGTCAAGGATGACCACGTCGTAGTCGTTCACTTCCAACCGCTCCAGCGCCGAGCCGCCGTCGTTGACCACGTCAACGGCCAGCGCGTCGCGACGCAGCCACTCGGCGATGCCGTCGGCCAGCACCGGTTCGTCCTCAACGATCAGAACACGCATGCTCAGAAGTTCTATCCGGTTGTGTGTATCGCCACGGTTAACGTTCGCGCTAACGCCACGGTAATCGGCTCTGCGATGAACTCCGGGTCCATGAAGACGAAGACGCTGATCACGCTCCTCGCCGTGGGTCTCCCCCTTACTGCCTGCGGCGCCCAACCCGAGCCCAGGGTCGCCACCGCGAGCGGTGTCACGGCGAGCGTGGCCGCGAGCCCTTCGGCCGCCGGTGACGGAGAGTTGGCCTTCGCCCGGTGCATGCGAGGTGAAGGCATCGACATCAAGGACCCGACCAACGGCCGCTTCCAGGTCAACAGCGACATCGCAGAGAAGAAGAAGATGGACGCTGCGATGGCCAAGTGCGGTCACCTCCTCCCCGGCGGACAGGGAGGCAAGCTGAGCCCGCAAGATCTCGACAGCGCGCGCAAGCAGGCGAAGTGCATGCGCGAGAACGGATACCCCACGTTCCCTGACCCCGACCCCAGCGGAAAGATCAAGCTGGATGTCGGAGCCCTCGGAGCCAGCCCTGACGACCCGAAGTTCAAGGCCGCCATGGAAAAGTGCCGCGCGGCATGACCGGCCGACTCGCGGCCGGGTTGCTGATCCTTGCGGCGGGCTGCGCCACCACCGCGGTGATCGTGCTCGGCGGGCGCGGAGACGAACCGGCCGCCCGCGACCTCGTGCCCGCCGCCGTCGCCGAGGTCACCAAGCAGGACCTGGCCGACACCACGACGGCCACGGGGATCGTGGGCTACGGCCGGGAGCGGCCGCTCGCCGCGGCCGCTCCCGGCACGGTCACCGCACTTCCCGCCGTCGGCTCGACGGTCCGTCGTGGTGGCGTGCTGCTCAAGGTCGACCAGGTCCCCACCGTGCTCTTATACGGCAAGGTGCCTGCCTACCGGACGCTGCGGTCCGGCGTGCGAGGGGCCGACGTCCGGCAGCTGGAAGAGAACCTGCGCGAGCTCGGCTATCGCGGTTTCACCGTCGACGACGTATTCGGCAGGGAGACCGCGCAGGCCGTACGCAAGTGGCAGAAGGACATCGGCGTCAAGCAGACCGGCATGGTCGAGCTCGGCCGAGTCGTCTTCCAGCCGGACGCCATCCGCGTCAACGACCAGAGCTCAGGGCCTGGGACGCTCGTCCATCCGGGCTCTCCGCTCCTGACTGTCACCGGGACCGAGCACTTGGTCACCGTACGGCTGGACGAGAGCGAATACCAGCTGGCCAAGATCGGCGCGATGGCGACGGTCAAGACACCGGCCGGCGAGCAGGTCCAGGGAAAGGTCGCGACCGCGCAGTTCGTGGTCAATTCCGATCGGGGAGGCACGACCACGGAAGTGGAGCTGACCGTGGCGATCGGGGCCATCGGCTACGACCGGGCGGCGGTCGATGTGACGCTCGTCTCCGAAGTGCGCAAGGGCATCCTCACGGTGCCGGTCGCGGCGCTCCTGGCACTGTCCGAGGGCGGGTACGGCGTCGAGCTCGCGGACGGCCGGATCGTTCCGGTCCGGACGGGGCTGTTCGCCGGCGGGCGTGTCGAGGTGTCAGGACAGGGACTCAGCGTCGGCCTGAAGGTGGGGATGCCGACATGATCGCGCGGCTCGAGGGTGTCACCAAGGCCTACCCCGGTGGTGTCATCGCGCTGGATGACGTCTGGCTGGAGATCGAGGAGGGTGAGCTCCTGGCCATCGTCGGGCCGTCCGGGTCGGGTAAGTCCACCATGTTGCACGTCCTCGGCACCTTGGACCGGCCGACCAGCGGTCGGGTGCACCTCGACGGCCGGGACGTGGCCGCGCTGCCAGACCGTGCCCTGTCGGAGCTGCGGGCCACCAGGATCGGTTTCGTGTTCCAGCAGTTCCACCTGACCACAGGGGCGTCGGCGCTGGACAACGTGGCCGACGGGCTGCTGTATGCGGGGGTGCCGCTCGGGCAGCGGCGTGCCCGAGCGCTGAAGGCGCTCGACCAGGTGGGCCTCGGCCATCGCGTACGGCACCGGCCGCACGAGCTGTCCGGCGGCGAACGGCAGCGTGTGGCCATCGCCAGGGCGGCCGTGCGCAGGCCTGTCTTGCTGCTGGCCGACGAGCCGACGGGCAACCTCGACTCGGCGGCGGGCGCGGGCGTGCTCGCGCTGCTACGGGAGCTGAACGCGTCAGGGACCACGATCGTGGTGATCACGCACGACCTGGAGATCGCGCACGCCCTGCCCAGGCAGGTGCGCATGCGGGACGGGCGGGTGCTGCCATGACGGCGCTGTTGGCCAGGGACGTGATCAGGGTGGGCGGTGCCGGGCTGCGCACCCGGCCGCTGCGAGCCCTCCTGTCGGCCCTCGGTATCGCCATCGGGATCGCCGCGATGGTGTCGGTCGTCGGGATCTCCGCTTCCAGCAGAGCCGAGCTGGACAGGACCCTGGCCAGGCTCGGCACCAACCTGCTCACGGTCGCGCCGGGCCAGACCGTCTTCGGGAAGCAGGCGCAGCTGCCGCAGGAAGCGGCGGCCATGATCCGCAGGATCGGCCCGGTGACAGGTGCCGCCGCCACCGCGCTGCTGTCCGACGCACACGTGTACCGCAACGATCGGATCCCCGCCGCCGAGAGCGGCGGCATCGCCGTCGTCGCCACAGAGCTCACCGTCCCCGATCTCATCGGGGCGACCGTGGCGCGAGGCACCTGGCTCAACGCCGCGACGGCCCGCTACCCCGCCGTCGTGCTCGGCTCGACGGCGGCCGAACGGCTGGGCGTCACGGCGCTGGGACGGCAGGTGTACGTGAGCGGACACTGGTTCACCGTTATCGGCTTGCTGGACGCGGCGCCGCTCGCGCCGGAGTTGGACTCCTCCGCGCTGATCGGCTGGCCCGCTGCCGCAAGGTACCTGTCGTTCGACGGGTATCCGACCACGATCTACACCCGCACCGAGGACTCGGCCGTGGAAACGGTGCGCGCCGTGCTGGCCGCCACCGCCAAACCGCAGGTGCCCGGCGAGGTGAACGTGTCCAGGCCATCCGACGCGCTCGCCGCTCGCCAGGCGACAAACCGGGCGCTGACCGGCCTGCTGCTTGGCCTCGGCGCGGTCGCCCTGGTCGTCGGGGGCGTGGGCGTGGCCAACACCATGGTCATCTCGGTCCTGGAACGCAAGGCCGAGATCGGACTGCGCCGGTCACTCGGCGCTACGCAGGGGCAGATCCGCGTCCAGTTCCTGACCGAGGCGCTGCTGCTGTCCGGCCTTGGCGGTCTCGGCGGCCTGTTCCTGGGCGCCGCGGTGACCGGTGTGTACGCGGCCATCCAGGCCCTGCCGATGATGATCCCCGTCTGGGCGCCGGCTGGCGCTCTGGTCGCCACCCTGGTGATCGGCAGCCTGGCCGGGCTCTACCCCGCCGTCCGTGCCAGCCACCTGGCCCCGGCAGAGGCACTGGCCTCGCCCTGACCAGCCGCTCCGACAAGGGGCGCCGCAGGCTGCCCGACGAACTGATCGCTTTCATCGAAGGGCTGGCGCTCAAACTGCCCCGTTCGACGATCGCGAAGATCCATCGGCAGGCCGTCAGCGTGGCCGGCCCAGGCCTGGGTATGGGGCGGTGCACGAAATCGTGACCGGCGTCGACCCGGCACTGCAGGTCATGGCGTACGAAGGGACCAAACGGTACCGGGAGGTGTATGAGCTGGTGCACCGGCGGGAAGCATCCAAACCGAACTACGCCGACAAACCGGCCGAGACCGAGATCGACTGGCCTCCGGCCTCCTGAGGTTCTCGGCCCAGCCGTCTGACCGGCTTGATCAACAGCAGCGCCGCCGCCACGCCGACCGTCACCAGGGCCGACCCCAGCATGAAGGCGCGCGGTTCGACCAGCTCGGCGACCGGACCGGCCAGCGCCTGCCCGACCGCCATGCCCGAGACCGATCCGGCCACCTGGTAGGCGTTGACCCGGTTCACCACGTCCGGCGCGACCTGCGTCTGCACGCTGGTCGACCACATCACCGACCAGAACGCCAACGCGTACCCCCCGAGCAGGTGCCCGGCCATCAGCAGCGGCAGCGGTAGCCCGAGCGCGACCGTCAGCGGCACCGCCACGTATCCGCTCAGTGCCATCGCCCCGGCCGCCAGCGGTCTGCGCGGCCTGAGCCTGATCGCCACCAGTCCGCCCAGCACGGTGCCGAGGCCGAGTGCCGTCATCACCCAGCCGTAGTCGGCCCCGATGACCTGCGACGACAGCGGCACGTACGGCCCGACCACCAGAACGCCCCAGAACACCCAGACCAGGATGACCGACCACATCCAGGTCCTGGCCTTGAACTCCTCCCAGCCTCTGCGCAGGTCGCTCAGCACGTTGGAGGGCTCCGGCCTGGGTACGGTGACCCGGACCAGAAGCAGGCACACCCCGCTGACGAGGAACGTCGCGGCGTCCACCGTGTAGACGAAGACCGGCCCGGCGACGACGATGAGGACTCCAGCCAGTGCGGGACCCGCCAGCTGGGTGACCGCCTCGGCGATCTTCAGTGTCGCGTTGGCCCGCTGCGGATCTTTGGCGACCAGGGGGACCATGCCGTTGACGCACGGTTCGAACGTCCCGGCGCCTATGCCCGACAAGAACGCCATCGCCAGCAACAGGGCGAACGGCGGAGCACCGTCCAGGAAGGCGACGGCCACACACCCCTGGGTGACGACCCTGAGGATATCCGCGCCGATCATCAAGCGCCGGGCGCCGATCCGGTCGGCGAAAACCCCGCCGAACAACATGACCAGCACAGCCGACGTGGTCCAGATCGCGAGCACGTAGCCGACACCCGCGATTCCATAGACTTTTCCGATCGCCAGCGCCGAGGCGACGGGCATCATCGCGTCACCGAGCAGTGAGATCGTGCGGGCACCGAAGTAGAGGGTGAAGTTCCTCGTCCACATAAGCCCCAATTCTGGATTTTTCCAGATCAGAGCACCGGTGTCCCAAATGACATCATTGGGTACATTTGCGTCATGCCCCTGGACTGCCCGGAAACGCCCCCGACGCCCCTCAGCCCGCATCGCGTGGTCGCCTTGGTCGCCCCGGACCAGGAGCTCTACCCGGTCACCTCCGCCTCAGCCGTCTTCGGCTACCACGGCCCCGACATCCCCCAGCACTACAGCTTCAGCCTGTGCGCCGAACACCCAGGCTCCCTCCCCAGCACCCTCGGCATCCCCATCCAGGTGGACAGCGGCCTCGAAGCCCTCGACGACGCCGACACCGTGGTCATCGCGGGCTGGAGCTGGACCCTCACCCCCTCGCCCGCCGTACTCCACGCGGTGTCCCAAGCCCATGCCCGAGGCGCCCGCATCGTCGCCGTCTGCGCCGGAATCTTCATCCCCGCCGCCCTGGGCCTCCTGGACGGCCGCCGCGCCTCCGTCCACTGGGAACTCTCCGGCGAACTCGCCGCCCGCCACCCCCGCGTCATCCCCGACGACACCGTGATCTACGTCGATCACGGCGACGTCGCCACCGCCGGAGCCTCGGCCGCCACCCTCGACCTCTGCCTTCACCAGGTCCTCCAGGAGTACGGCGCGGCCCACGCCATGCGCATCGGCCGACAGCTCGCCGCCGGTCCGCACCGCGAGGGCTGCCAGCGCCAGTACCCTCCCCTTCCCACCACCGGCCCCATGCCAGACTCCCTGGCCCCCCTGCTCGAATGGATCCTGTCGCGCCTGCCCGACCAGACCACCGTCGAGGACATGGCCGCCTACTCGGGCGTCTCCCCCCGCACCCTCACCCGCCAGTTCGCCGACCAGCTCGGCATCCCACCCGCCCGCTGGCTGCTGGAACGCCGCCTGGCCGCCACCCGCGCCCTGCTGGAGGAGACCGACCTGCCCGTCGAGACCATCGCCACCCGCGTCGGTCTCTCCTCGGCGGTCAACCTCCGCCGCCGCTTCCACACCGCCCTGCGCACCACCCCGGCCGCCTACCGCCGCTCCTTCCGCTGAAGGTCCCGGGCGGTCCCGCCGCGATCACGACAGTTCCTGCAGCCCGCCTGATCAGGGTCTCGCAGTCGTCGCACTGATCATGAACGCGGTGGCGAAGCCGTTGGCGACCAGGAGTGCGGCGGCGGCCCACAGAGCGGTGGGGGCCGCACCCGTGCGGAGGAACAGCGTGCCGAGCAGGGCGATGCCGAGTGTGCCACCGAGTTGCTGGACGGCGTTGAGCAGCCCCGCGGCCGAGCCGGTCTCGTGTGAGCGGACGCGTTCGAGCGCGGTGCTGAAGAACGGTGTGGTGAACATCCCCAGCCCGAGCCCGCCAAGCGCCAGCGCGGGTACGGCCAGCCACAGGTAACCGGGCTCCTCCGTATAGGCGGCGATGAGGAGCAGGGTTCCTACGAGCAGCGTGGCGAGCCCGCCGTACATGAGTTTCGCGCCGATTCGCGGGAACAGATGGGCGCCGGAGACCCACGAGGAGATCGCCATCCCGCACGACCAGGGCAGCAGCGTGAGGCCCGAGGTCAGGACGTCGACATGGCGGGTGAGCTGCGCCTGCAGGACGACGGTCAGCATCAGGCCGTTCATCACCGCGAAGAACAGCGTTGAACTCACCAGCGCGGCCGGAAAGCCGCGGTTGCCGAACAGACTGGGCTCGACCAGAGCGGGTCGCCCCTGACGCGACCGTTCACGCTGATGGAGCCAGAACACCACCAGCACTCCCACGCCGCCGGCGAGCGCGATCCAGGTCCAGGCGGGCCACCCGGCGGCGTCGCCCTCGATGAGCGGGTAGACCACCAGGCCGGTGCCGAAGGTCGCCAGCGCGGTGCCGGGCAGATCGAGGCGCGGACGGTGGGCGGCACGGTCCTCACGCAGCAGCGGCGTGAGGGCGAGAACCGCGATTCCGAGAGGGAGGTTCACGAGAAATACCGATCGCCACGACGATCCGAGCACGTCGGCGTGGGTGAGGAAGCCGCCGAGCACGGGGCCGCAGACTGCCGAAAGGCCCATGACCGGGCCGATGCTCCCTAGCGCCTTGGGCAGTTCGGCGCCGTCGAACATGCCACGGATCAACCCGATGGTCTGCGGGATGATCAGCGCCGCCGCAGCCCCCTGTACCGCCCGTGCGGTGATCAGCATTCCGGCGGACGCACTCAGCGCGCAGGCCAGCGAGGTGATCACGAACCCGGCGACTCCGATCCGGAACACCCGAGCACGGCCTGCGATATCACCGAGCCGGCCGCCGGTGATCAACAGCACCGCGAACGGCAGCGTGTACGCAGCGCCGAACCACTGGATATCGGAAGCGGGACCGGCAAGGTCGGCATGAATGACCGGCGCCGCGACCTGGACGATCGTCGCATCGAGCAGATTCATCGCCTCTGCGGCCAGTAGCGCCGCCAATGCGCCCCACCGCCACCGGTAAGCCAACACCGGACTCATCACCATGGGAAATCCCCCCCAACAGGTCGGTTCGTCGCGACCGATCCTGTGAGGAGGAGCGAGCCGCGTTCCACTTTCCGTCGTGAGGTAGGTGATATTTTCCATGGAGACACCAAAGGATGAGGGATCATCACGTGCTGGACGACATCGATCGAGGCCTGATCCATGCGTTGAACATCGACGGTCGCGCGCCGTTCAGCAGGATCGCCACCGCGCTCGGTGTGTCGACACAGACGGTGACCCGCCGATATCGGCGGCTGACCGCCGAGGTCGCACTGCGCGTCGTGGGGCTCCACGACACCCGGCACGCTGGGCAGGCACAGTGGATGCTCCGGCTGACCGCCGCCCCGCACGCCGCCCAAAACCTCGCCCAGGCGCTGGCACGGCGGGCCGACACCTCCTGGGTCAAACTCATCTCCGGTGGCACGGAGATCTTCGCGATCGTCACCGCCGCGAACCATCAGCCGGATCGTTCGCTGCTTCTCCACGACATCCCCCGCACCGCGGGCATCACCGCTGTTTCCGCGCACTATCTGCTGCACACCTACTACGGCGGTCCCACCGCCTGGCGTGGACGCCCGAACGTGTTGAACGAGCAGCAGCAACGGCTACTGGAGCCCGTTGTTCAGCCACACGGTGAGCGACCCGGTGTGACCGACTCCGACGCCGCCTTGCTGGCAGCGCTACGTACCGACGGCCGGGCGAGCCAGGCTGATCTCGCCAAGGCCACGGGCTGGTCGGCTGCCACCGTCGCACGCCGCCTGGCCGACCTGCGGGCCAGTGGCGCGATCTTCTTCGATATCGAGATCAGTACGGCGGTGCTCGGTGTCACCGCCCAGGCCCTGCTATGGATGTCGGTCGCCCCGAGCCACCTGGACCGAGTCGCCACCGCTCTGGCCAGGCACGCCGAGTTGGCCTTCGTCGCCGCCACCACCGGCTCCACCAACCTGGTCGCCAACGCGTTGTGCGCCGACCCGGCCGCCCTGCACCGCTACCTGACCCAGGGGCTCGGCTCGGTCGAGGCCATCCACACGATCGAGACCGCTCCCGTGCTCCGAACCGTCAAGGCGACCGGCCCGATGACCGCTGCCGGTCGTTAGCCGCAACCAGGGAGCGCCGCCCCGGGACCTGTCCTGGCGGTTCCAGCCAGGTTCCCGCCCAGGTCAGCTGTCCGCCGTGGCCGGCTGTGCCGGTGCGAAGGTCGTCTGACCGGCGCGGCGGAAGCACCAGAGGCGACGGCCGAGTGCGACCGCCCCGCGATCCGGAACCGGGTCCGCGCCGTCACCGCGTTGCCGTCCCCGTCCCGGCCGCGGACGATCGTCTCGACCGACGTCCCGTCGATCACGGCCGCCGCGACACCCGGCGTGCCGTAGACGGAACGGTAATCGTCGACCAGCCGTTCGCCGGTGGCATGGGCCGGTGCCGTCCAGCCGAGCAGCAGGGCGACGAGCACACCGCCGAGGACGATGAGGGAGGTCACACGGGGAAAGCGGAGACGTAGGAAATGCACGCCGTCGAACCTAGGCCGGGCGTCACCGGCCGACATCACCCGAAGGGGTGAGCCGGGCCCACCCGGCAGGACGGAATCCTCAGTCAGGCAGTTCGCTGCGACCGACGAGCCCGTTCTCGTACGCATGGATCACCGCGTGCACGCGGTCGCGCAGGTTCAGTTTCTGCAGGACGGCCCGGACGTGGGACTTCACCGTGTTCTCGCTCAGCACCAGCTCCGCGCAGATCTCGCTGTTGGACCTGCCGCGGGCGAGCAGGCCGAAGATCTCGACCTCGCGCGGGGTGAGGCCGTCCAGGGCCGCCGTCCTCCGCATCGGCACCTGCCGTACGAAATCGAGGATCGTCGCGGCCACCCCCGGAGCCAGCGCCGACGTCCCGGAGGCGACGTCACACACGGCCTGGGCCAGGGCGGCGGGGCGGACGTCCTTGGTCAGGTAGCCGCTCGCACCGGCCCGGATCGCAGCCACGACCAGTTCGTCATCATCGAACGTCGTCAGCATGAGCACCCGGCTCGCCGGTGCGATCCTGACGATCTCCGCCGTGGCGGCGACCCCGTCCATGCGCGGCATGCGGATGTCCATCAGTACTACGTCCAGGCGGTGCCGCCGGACGACCTCGATCGCGTCGCTGCCGTTCGCGACGTCGTGGGTGACCTCGATGCGTTCGTCGGCCGACAGCACCGTACGGAGCGAGGCCCGCAGCAACTCCTGATCGTCGACAAGCATGACACGGATCCCGGTCATACCCCCTCCTTCGTGGGGAGCCGCGCCCGCAGCACCCACCCGTCGTCCCCGTCGTCGATCGACAGGGTGCCGCCTGCGGTACGCACACGTTCCTCGATCCCTATCAAGCCGGTCCCGTGGCTGCCGACGTCGCGAAGCGCCTTGCCGCCGTCGTCACGCACCTCCACCACCACCTCGGCCGGGGTCCAGCGCAGGCGAACGGTCACCTCGACCGGTGGTTCGAGGTGGCGCAGCGCGTTGGTGATGCCCTCCTGCACGGTACGGACCGCCGCGACCTCGGCACTCAGGCTCAGTGGCCGTCGCTCACCCACCTCCGCGAATGTCACCGCATGGAGCGGGCTCGCCGCCGAGGCCACGAGGTCGGGGAGGGCATCGAGCGAGATCGGGACCTTTCTTGGCCGGGAATCGGCGCGCGGCGCCACGGTGGTCGGACCCAAGGTGGCCAGCATCGCTCGCAGACCTTGGTGGGCGTCCCGGCCGGTCTCGGCGATGGCGCCGAGTTCGCGGCGGGTCGCCGGATCCGCCGTCGTCACCGCCGCGGCCTCGATCCGCGCGACCATGACGGTGACCGTGTGGGCGATCACGTCGTGCAGGTCGCGGCGGATGCTGGCCCGTTCGTCCACGACCGCCGCGGCCAGTCGTTCGCTCTCGGCTCGTTGGCCGGCCTCGTGCCTGCGGCGTATCAGCAGGGCCGCAAGCCACACACCGCCGACCACGAGCATCAGCAGCCCGCCCTCGACCAGGCGGGTCCACCCGTCAGGGGGCAGCCGGGCCCACGCCACCAGCTCGGTGAGGACGATCCCGAGCGCGGCGACGGCCAACGCGACCACCGAGGACCTGACCGAGACCAGGCTGGTCAGCCGCCACAACATGAGGGGGAAGCACACGGCCGAGGGCAGCATGTTCGGTGACCAACTCAGGGAGGGCATCGTCACCAGGACGAGCATTGCCAGCGCGCCGATCGCGTACCCCACCCACGGCCGTCGATGGGCCACCACCGCTCCCGCATGGAGCAGGACGGCGGCACCCGCCGCGGCGAAGATCTGCCACAGGTCCGCGCCGAGGTGCCAGACGCCCGCCAGGATGAGCACCGTCAGGAGAGCCAGGACCACGTGCGCCACCACCACCGTCGTCGCCGGCCATGTGCTCTGGCGCTGGGAGGCTGTCACGGTCGTCGCCTTCCGGTGGGCTCGTGGTGGGGAGCCGTACCTGGCTCGACGTGCCACAGGATAGCCAGCGGCGGGCAGGCCGATCCTGGCACCTTGCCACGAACCCGCCGGCGAGGCCCGTCGATGAGCCGCCTCATCGAACGCCGAGCCGTCGAAGCGGCCGGCGTCCCGGTTCACCCCTACGGGAGGCCGTTCACCTGTGGTGATCACTCGCACCTCGTCGAAGCCATACCGGCAGTAGCGCGAAGGAGGAACTCAGTGCGCGGTGGGGCGTCACCGGATGGTCGGCGGCGTGTCCTGGCCAGGTGGAAACCCAGATGGAAACCACGTGCCACGACGACCGCCACGCTCGCCAGAGCGGCCGTCGCGAGCCAGACGTAGAGGGCGAACCACGCGTAGGTGACCTGCTCCAGGGTGCCCCTGCGGTTGAGGAGAAGACCGAACAGGTCGGGAAGCGTGAGGAAGAGCACGACGGGCACCCCGTACGGCACCAGCCGCAAAACGCCCCGCCACAGACGGCGTCCCGACCTTCTCCCGGCCCAGCCCCGTGCGCGGATGACGCCCCGCACGCCGAGCACGAGGGACAGGAGCGTCAGGACTGCGAGGACGGGATCGGCGGTCATGGTGAAGGGGGCCGAGGGGGCCGGAGTCCTGCCCTCGGACAGCTCGACCAGACCCTCCGCGATGAGTGCGCTGTCGTCCTCGAGGCTCATCCCCGTGTTGGCGACGACGGCGATGCCGTAGCCGGTCGCGGGGATCAGGGTCTGCATGGCGTTGTGGGTGAGCAGCCAGCCGGAGTGCTGGAGACGCGCGGGGCCGTGCTCGGGCTTGTAGGCCGACCAGCCCATCCCGTACGAACTCCCACGGGGAGCGGTCCACATGGTCTCGATGCTCCGGGAGGAGACGATCCGCCTGCCGTCCGGGGCCTTTCCGTGGCCGTTCTGTGTGATCAGCCAGCGGGTCAGGTCGTCGGCCGTGGTGACGACGCCCTGACTCCCGTTGGCGAACCAGCCTCGAACTCGGGCAGGTAGCGGCGCACCGGTGTGTCCAGGTTCACCGTGCCCGCCTCGACCAGCCGCATGACGGCCAGGGCGGTGAACGACTTGGAGAGGGAGGCGATCGGCATCCGGGTCTCCGCCGTCAGTGGCCTGCCTTCGGCGTCGTGCCCGTAACCTGCGGCACGTATGACCTCGCCGCCCCGGGTGACCGCGACCACGGCGCCGGGAAGGCCGGTCCGCTCCAGATAGCCGTTCACGTAGTGGTCCACGGCGGCCGCGTCGAGGACACTCGGGGGAGCGGCGACCGCTCCGGGCGCTATGACCAGCGGTATCGCCATGATCAGCACTATGAGGACCGCGCCCAACAGACCAGTGCGTACCGCGGGCTTCACGGTGTTCTCCGTTTGGTTCCGTTCACTGGACGACCGTATGAAGCCGGACAGGGCGGATGTATCGCACGATCGGCATCCCTCACCCCTGACTTTCGTCAGGGGTGAGGGATGGAGGTTGCGGGATCGTGTTCCCAGGCCTCGTGTTCAGGATCCGTCGGCCTGCTGCAGGCCTGTGATCATGGACACGATCTCGTTGTGCGTGGTCTGCGCGGTCTCGCGGATGCCGACCTGTACGCCGCGGCGCAGTACGGCGATCCGGTCCGCCACCCGGAAAACCTGGTCGAGGTTATGGCTGACCAGCAGGATCGCCCTGCCGCGTTCCCGCAGCTGCATCATGAGCTGCTCGACGCGGTTGGTCTCCGCGACGCCGAGCGCCGCGGTCGGTTCGTCCATCAGCACCAGCGAGGTGGCCCAGTGCGTGGCCCGGGCGATGGCCACGCCCTGGCGCTGCCCGCCGGACAACTCCCGGATGGTGGCGTGCGCGGACGGAATCCGCACGTCGAGCTCGTCGACGAGCTGCTGCGTCTGGGCGGCCATCTTCTTCTTGTCCAGCCGGCGCAGCACCCCCGTGACCAGCTCGCGGCCGAGGAACATGTTCATGTAGACCGTCTGCATGTCAGCCAGGGCGAGGTCCTGGTAGACGACCTCGATGCCGTGGCTGCGAGCGTCGCTGGCGTCGGCGAAGTTCACCGGCTCGCCGCGCAGCTCGATCGATCCGGCCGTCGGCCGGTACACGCCAGAGACGATCTTGACGATGGTTGACTTGCCCGCGCCGTTGTCGCCGACCAGGGCGACGATCTCCCCGGGACGGACATCGAGGCTGAAGTCCTGGACGGCGACGACGCCGCCGAACTCCTTGCGGATGTGGTCGAGCTGCAGCGCAGGGGAGGCGGTCCCTGTCGTGGTCATGGGCTCTCCTGTTTCGCGGGTCAGGCCGACAGGTCGGCGGGAGTCCCGTCGGCGGACCAGACACCGGCGACCTGCGGCCGTCCGGACGAGACGCCGCGCACGCCGGCGACGTAGGCGCGGGTGACGAACGCCTGGATGCGGAAACCGAACACGACGCTGTCCCCGGTACGGACGCGCCGGGACCCGGCCGTGTCGACCATGGCGTAGTAGTCGATGGCGTCCGGCGGTGGGATCTCCACGTCGGCCAGCGCCCCGGCGTCGGCGGTCGGGGTGTTGGAGACGATGGCCCGCATCTGGTAGGGCGGGAACACCGGGTCGACGTACAGGCCGCCGCCGAACGCGTACGCGAGGTCGCCGTGCAGGTGGGACACCTCGGTGAGATAGAGCGCGGCGGGGATCTCGGGAAGGTCCTCCAGTGCGTGCAGCGGTGTCGTGCCGGTCAGCCCGTGCCCGGGTTCGACCTGGGTCGCACCGGCGTCGGCCAGCGCCTGGAAGGTCACCGAGGACGATGTCCCGGGCGCGTTGATCTCCAGGTTGTCGCGGCCCGCCTTGCCCAGCTCCTCCGCGCACCGGGCCAGGGTGTCCAGGTTCGGCGTCGGCCGTACGGCACGGGCCACCGGGTCGAACAGCAACGCGGGGAAGGTCGTGATGCCGCCGAACCGGGCGTGCTGCAGACGGTCGAGTTCGTCGGCGACCTCCACGATGGCGTCGGCGGGAAAGCCGCCCTCGTGCCCGCGGTAGAACCTGTCCTGCGGCGCGTGCACCCGTGCGAGGAGGGTCTGCTCGCGGGAGTGCCGACCGGCCGCGGCGGCGGCCTCCCCGGCCTTGTCCATGCTGAACACGGTCCAGTGCTCGGGAGCCATGGCGGCGGCGGCGTCCGCCTCGGCGCGGGGCACCTGCACCAGGTGCCCGAGGTGCCCGAGCCGCATCCCGGCCCGGTGTACGGCCCGCGCGTCGGCCATGTCCACGGCCACCGCCGCGTCCACGCCGCCGGCGCGCAGCGCGGCGATGAAGTCGGGGTTGCGGCCGACCTGCTTGGTCATCGCGTACAGCCGCAGCCCGAGCCGGTCCGCCTCGGCGCGCATGGTGCGCGCGTTGGCGGTGACCGCGTCCAGGTCGAGCACGTAGGTGTTGGCGGGGAGCTTTCCCGCCTGGTGCAGCGCGATCGCGGCCTCGATCAGCGCGGGGTTGCGGCGCCGCAGCGTGTCGAGAAACATCACAGCCTCCTCGTGGCTGTCCGTGGCTGGACGTGGGACGACGGTCCGGTCATGTCTTCTCCTCGCGCAGCGTGAGAGCGATCGCGACGAGGATGATCGCGCCACGGGCGATCATCTGCTGGGAGACGGACAGCCCGGCCAGGATGAGGCCGTTGTTGAGCACGCCCATGATGAGCGAGCCGACCAGCGCGCCGATGACGGTGCCCGCCCCGCCGAACAGCCGGGTGCCACCGACGATCACGGCGGCGATCACGGTGAGCAGGTCGGCGTCGCCGAGGGAGTAGCGGGCACCGTGCAGCCGACCGGCGTAGAGCAGGCCGGCGAGCGCGGCGCACATCCCGCTGATCACGAGTACGGCGACCTTGATCCGCTGAACCCTGATCCCGGAGACGCGGGCGGCACGGGCGTTGTCGCCGACGGCGAGCACGTGCGCGCCGAACCGCGTGTGCCGGTACACGTAGTGACCGACCGCGACGACGATCACGCTCCAGATCACCAGCGTGGACACACCGGCGAGTGCCCCTGAGCCGAACAGCCCGTTGAAGTACTCGTGGGTGATCGGCACGGACTGCAGGTTGGTGATCGTCCGGGCGAGCCCGGCGACCAGCCCGAGGGTGGCCAGCGTGACCAGGAACGACGGCACCCTGACCCGGGTGACGAACAGCCCGTTGAACAGGCCGACGGCGGCGCCGACGGCCAGCGCGGCGGCGACGGCCAGCAGCATGTTGTCGTAGCTGCGCAGCACAACCCCGGCGACCAGCGCGGACAGTGCCACCACCGATCCGATCGACAGGTCGATCTCACCGGCGGTGAGCACCAGCACCATGCCAACGGCCATCACCGTGATCGGCGCGGTCTGCTGGACGATGTTCACCAGGTTCGAGCCGGTGAGGAAGCCGTCGTCCCGCAGCACGATCGAGAAGACGACCATGATCAGCGCGAAGCCGAGGTACACGACGTAGCGGCGGGGATCAACCGCTCGAAGCCGTTCCAGTACGGCGGGCACGCCCGCCGCAGGGGGTGAGGCGGATGTTTTCATCGGGTGGCCTTGACGACGGACGCGGGGGCGTCGCGGTGCAGGGACTGCTGCCAGCCTTCCTGCACGTTGTCCTTCGTCACGGTGAGGGCGGGCGCCACGACGAACGGCGGCGCGGGCTTGTCGAGCAGCCCGTAGGCGGCGGCGACGGCCAGGGCCCGGCCGACCTCGTAGGCCTGGTCGGCGATGAGGCCGGTCACGGCGCCGTTGGAGACCATGTCGAGGGCGACCGGCTCGGACAGGTCCAGCGTGACGATCTTGGTGTGGGTGTTGCCCGCGTTGCGCAGTGCGGCCAGTACCCCCTCGGCGGGCTCGGCCCAGGTCACGTAGATGCCGTCCAGGTCGGGGTGCTGGGCGAGCATCGCGTTGGCGACCTCTTCGGCGCGGGCCGGGTCGGCGATGCCCTGCTCGGCGACCACCTGGATGTCCGGGTGGTCACGCTGGATGGTCGTCTTGAACGCGTTGTCCCGCTGGTTGGTGACGTAGTAGGTGGCGTCGTGGAAGATCCAGCCAACCTTCCCCTTGTCACCGATCGCCGTGGCCAGCGCGTCCGCGGCCTGCTTGCCCATCTGGAACAGGTCGTCGGTGACCACGGACACGTAGTCGGAGCCCTGCTTGTAGCCGGTGGGGACGTTGGACAGGAACACCAGCTTCGCCCCGGCCTGCTGGGCCGGGCGGAACGCCTCCGCCGCCGTGGTCGGGTCGAGCGGCAGGGAGATCACCGCGTCGGGCTTCTTGGCCAGCACGGTCTCGACGTCGCTCTTCTGCTTCGCCGCGTCGAAGGCGGCGTCGGTGGTGGCGACCACCTGGACGCCGAGGCGGGCGAACTCGTCCTTCGCGCCCGCGGTGACCGCGTTGGTGAAGTCGGAGGAGGTGTGCCACAGCAGCGCGGCGGTGTGCTTGCCGCTCTTCACCTTCGCCACCTCGGCGTCGGTGAGGGTCAGCGCGCTGGACGGGCTGGGCTTCTCGCCGTTCGGACCGCGGGTCTCGGTGAGCGCTCCGCCGGTCTCCGAGGCGCTGGCGCTGGCACTGGCACTGGCGCTCGTGCCGGCGCTGGGAGCGGTGCCGGTGCCGGCACCGGCGGTGCCGCTGGTCTCCGCGCCCGTGCTGCAGGCCGCCGCGGCGATTAAGGTGACGGAGGTCACAACGGCCCCCAGGATCTTACGGATGTGCATGGTCTCTCCTTGCGGTCGCGCTCGGCGGACTGCCTGGGCGCGGGGCGGGGGGTGGGGGCTTCGCGGTACGGCGGCTGCCGCCGGTTTCTGCGAATGTCGTCCGGGGCGGCCGGTCACGGTGCCGCCGGGGGCCGTCTTCTGGGCGAGGGTGGTGGGAGGTCCGGGCCGCCTCGCCGAGGTCGTTCGGGAACGCTCCAGGATGATCTAGGAACGCTCCAAGGTGATCTCGGAACGCTCCAGGACGACCGTCTCCGTACGGGGGTCGCCCGGGTCGGGGGTGTCGCCCCTCCCTTCTCGGCCGGTTCGGCCCAGGTCGTCTGGACCGGGTGACGCGCTCTCACCGGTCGGCGTCGTTCGTCGGGGAAGCGGACGTCTCGGGTTCCACCTCGGAGACGCCGCAGTAGTCGGCGATGAAGGTGGCGAAGACGCTGACGGCGTCCAGATACTCGTCGACCGCGACGCGCTCGTCGAACGTGTGACAGTTGCGGATGTCCCCGGGTGCGCAGTACACCGCAGGAATGTCCAGCTGCTTGGCCAGGAACGGGGTCTCCGACCAGTACGGCGCGCCCTGTACGGCTCCGCGGTCGGGACGCACCCGCCGTACGGCGTCCTGCAACCGGACCACACCGCTGATCGCCGGGTCGGTCTCGTTGGGCGTGCCACCGACGGAGTGGTCGCGCGGAGCGGTGTAGGCGATGGTCGTCTTCACCCGCTCGTCGGTGACCGCGGCGGCCACGACGGCGTCCAGCTCGGCTCTGGCCTCGTCCAGGCTCTCGCCGGGCAGCAGCTTTCTGATCAGGTCGATCCGGCACTCGCCGGGAACGGCGATGTACCCGCCGCCGGTGATACCGGTGACCAGCAGGAACGGCCGCCCGACCAGCTCGTGTTCCGCGCGCAGCTCCAGCTCGGCCGTGTGCGCCCACAGCGCGGAGAGCATCTCGTGCGCGGCGCGGAGCGCGTCCACCCCGAGTTCCGGGGCACCGAAGTACGCGGATTTACCCTCAAGCGTGATCTCGGCGATGAGGAAACCCATCTGGGCGGTGTAGACGTGCAGCTGCGTGGGCTCGACGTACACCGCGAACTCGGGCCGGGGGATCTCACCGCGTGCGATCCGCGGCACCACGTCCTTGATGCCCGCGCTGACGCCGCTGCCGGGCTCGCCGCTCTCCTCGTCGCCGACGAACACCGCGCTCACATCCCCGCGCGGGGCGAGGCCCGCGCGGCGCAGCGTCTTGAGGGCGCTGATCACCGTGCAGATGCCGGCCTTCAGGTCACCCACGCCGCGTCCCCACACGTGGCCGTCGACGACGGCGCCGCTGAACGGGTTCTCCCGCACGTCGCCGCGCCAGTGCTCCTCCCAGCCGCGTACGTGCACGGTGTCGAGATGACCGAGGAACATCAGTCCCGGTCCACCGCCCGTGCCGCGGGTCACGCCCCAGACGTTCGGCCTGCCCGGCGCGAAGTCCGTCACGGTGACGTCCCCGGCTCCCGCGTCGGTGAGGTGTTCGGCCACGAGGCGGGCGAAGGCGTCCTCGTCACCGGTCACGCTCGGCGTCGCGACCGCCTGCCGGAGCAGTTCGAGGGCCTCGTCGCGGTCCACCGCGGCGCGGATCCGGTCGTGGACACTGCTTTCTCCGGTCATGATGTGCTCCCGGACTCAGTGTTCGCCACAGTGTTCGCCACAGTGGGCGACGCGATGGTGATGTCGTTGGAGGGGATGGGCAGCACCAGCGGTGCGACCGGGCTGGTCGCCCCGAGCAGGTCCCGGTGCGCGGCTCGCAGTGCCAGCGCGAGGGCCCCGATCAGCGAAGCCCGATGGCCGAGAATGCTGGTGTGCACCTCAGGCGGCTGCAGCATCAGCCGGCCAAGCCAGGTCCGCACCGGGTCGAGCAGCTCGGGGCGGGACCCGATCCCCCCGCCGAGCACTACAAGTTCCGGATCGAGCACGCTGGCCACCGCGCAGACCGCCTGGGCGATGAGCCGCCCCTCGTCGTCGAGGACCTGCTGGGCGAGCGCGTCACCGTTCGCCGCGGCGTCGAAGAGTTCCGGGACGCCGAGCTTCGCGCCGCCCGCTTCGACGTACCGGCGCACCAGGCCGGCACCGGCGGCGGCCTCCTCGAAGGCGCCCTTCACCTGGTTGGCCGGGTCGAACGCGTCGGCCCCGAGAGGGAGGTAGCAGATCTCCCCGGCCGCGCCGCGCGCACCGCGACGGATCTCGTCGTCGACCACCAGGCCCATGCCGACGCCGGTGCCGATCGCGACGAACACGAAGTCACTGCTGTCCTGGCCAAGCCCCTGCCAGTGCTCGCCGAGCACCGCCATGTTGACGTCGTTGTCCAGCAGGACCGGAACGCCCAGCAGAGCGTTGAGATCCTCGCCCACGTGCAGATCTCCGAAGACCGGGATGTTGGCGGCGAAGTCCATCACCCCGGTCTGCGGGTTCGGCACCCCCGGCGAACCGATCCCGACGCAGCGCACCGCGTCCCACGACGCCTCGGTCAGGGCGGCCAGTCGCCGGCTCAGCGCGGTGATCTGCTCGATCACGTGCCGCCCGCCCCGCACGTCGGTCGGCTCGACCAGCTCGTGCAGCACCTCGCCACCCAGGTCGGCGATTCCCGCGCGCAGCTTGGTGCCGCCCAGGTCGACTCCGATCACGAATCCCGAGCGCGGGTTGAACTCGTAGGCCACCGGACTGCGGCCGACCCGCCCATGCACCCGGCCGGTCTCCCGGACCCACCCGGCCCGCTCCAGCTCACGGACTATCTCCGACACGGTCTGCTTCGACAGCGCCGATCGGCGTGCCAGCTCGACTCGGGTCACCGGTCCGGCATGGATGATCAACTGCAGTAGCGACTGGCTGTTCACCTGCCGCAGCAGTGGACCCGCATGAGTGATCTCTTGCACGATGATCCATTCGTTCGGAAAGTTGACGAACAGATTCGCTCTTTCGGCCGTACGTGTCAATAGGGGGACCGCGCATACTTGCGCCGTGACCGAACTGTGCACCGCCGAGACGGGGGGCTCCGTGGCCGTGCGCGGACTTTCGCGCCCCTGACACCCGGCGACGTCAGGTCACTTCAGGTCAATTCAGGGGAAAACACAACACCGTCCCGGCCGATGGCCGGGACGGTGCGATGTCTGCGGTCGTGCGACGGTCAGTGGTCGTGGTGGCCGTCGTTGTCCAGCCTGCCCCAGGGGCCGGTGATCGCGAACACGTAGCCGGGGGTCTGGATGTTGGCGAACAGGATCCTGCCGTCAGCGCTGAAGGTCGGGCCGGTGAACTCGCTGTCGTTGAGCTCGTTACGGGCCAGCGGGTAGACCTGGCCGCGCTTGGTCACGCCGACCAGGTGCGAGAGGCCCTCGCCGTCCTCGGCCAGGATGACTCCGCCGTACGGCGAGACCGTGATGTTGTCCGGTCCGTCGTAGTTGGTGTCCTGCGTCGGGTCGGGGTTGACCCCGAAGATCGTCTTGAGGGTGATCGTCTCCGACTTGGGGTCGTAGAACCACACCTGCCCGTCGTGCTCGTTGACGCTGCCGTCGCTGGTGCGGGCGTAGCTGGAGACGAAGTAGGCGCCGCCGTCTCCCCACCAGGCGCCCTCAAGCTTGCGGGCCCGGGTCACCTGGTCGTCGGTGAACTGCTTGCGCACCGAGACCGTCGCGGCGTCGCGGTCAGGCACGGCGACCCACTGCACCCGGTAGCGGGTGCCGGGCTGGGTGGCCTCGGACAGGTCGGCGATGTGCTTGGTGCCCTTGAAGCAGCTCATGGCCTCCAGGGTGCCCGCGGTCGCGCCGTTCTGGCCGAGCGCGAGCGCCTTGAGCTCGCCCTTGCGGCCACGGAAGTGCCTGGGCGGGGTCCAGCGGAAGTACAGGCCGTGCGGGCCGTTCGCGTCCTCGGTCTCGTAGATCGTGGAGGTGTGCGGGTCGACCGCAACGGCCTCGTGGGAGAACCTGCCCAGGAACTTCAGCGGCACCGGGTTGAGGTTGGCGTCGCGGTCGAACGGGTCGACCTCGAAGACGTACCCGTGGTCCTTCTGGAACGCTCCGCCCGCGCGCTGCTCGGTCTCCTCACAGGTCAGCCAGGTGTCCCAGGGGGTGATGCCGCCCGCGCAGTTGTTGTGCGTGCCGGCCACGCTGACGTACTCGCGGACCCGGTTTCCCCGCCGGTCGACCTCGATGTTGGTGGTTCCGCCGTGTGCGCCGGGGTCGTAGGTCAGGCCGGGCAGCGCGGGCACGGAGTACGGCTCTCCGCCGCCGATCTCGTGGTTGTTGACCAGGACGGACAGGCCGCCGTGTCCCTGGAAGAAGCCGGTGCCGTCGGCGTCGCTCGGCGTCGGCTCCCCTGACTCGAGCAGCGTCTTGCCCGCCTGGGCGACGATCTTGTAGGAGAAGCCACGGGGGAGGGCGAGCAGCCCGGCCGGGTCCGCGACGACGGGGCCGTAGCCCGCCGCGCCAAGGCCGGCCTGAGCGGTCTGGGCGACGGCCGGTCCCGCGATGGCCTCGATGCTGCCGACGATGGCAATGCCCAGGCCACCTGCCGCCCCGGAACGCAGCAGGTCACGGCGAGAGATCGGGGAAGTCATAGGGGCACCTTTTTCGCACGGTGTGGAAGGTTGTGACTGGACTCAAATCCTCTGGTCTGAACGGTCCTTTCCCTGATGCGGTCGTCACAGTGAACGCGCGACGAACGCTCGTCGCGGTACCGGATCCCGCTCCGTATCTCCTTGACTACCAGGCGGTGCCGAGATGTGTGTGGATCTTGCCAGGACTTTGCGTTCCGCGCCCATCGTGCCCACCGGGTCTCCTCGTGGAAATCGGCGTTCGGCCGCCGCCTCTTTCGCTCATCCGAGTCAAACATCCGCGTCAGCCGTCCGAGGTGAGTTCGGTGAGAAGGGCGGGAAGTTCCCGAAGGGTGCGCACGACGGGGAGTTCGGTTCGCGCGGGGGTGCCCGCGCGGTTCAGCCAGATGCCAAGCAGCCCCGCCGCGCTCGCGGCGGCCGCGTCGGTGTCGAGCCTGTCTCCGACGTAGACCACCTCGGATGGGAGCAGGCCGATCGCCTCGCAGGCCAGGTGGAAGATCCTCGCCTCCGGTTTGGCGACGCCGACGTCGCTTGAGGCGACCAGCACGGGCAGCGCCGCGCTCAGCCCGGCCCGGTCGACCTTGTCGCGCTGCTGCCCGGCCTCGCCGTTGGTGAGGATCCCGAGCCGCAGCTCAGGCCGTTCCTCAGTCAGTGCGCCGAGGCTCGCCAGAACGTCGGGGAAGGCCCTCCACGCGGACTCGTAGTGTCGCAGGTAGCCCGCGAACCAGGCGTCCGCCTTCTGCTCGTCCCAGATTCCCAGGCCGAGCTCGGCGACGAGGGTCGTGATGCGCAGGCGGCGCTGTCCGGCGAAGGTGAGCTCACCGGCGAGGTAGCGGTCCATGGCGTGGTGTTCGAGCTCCGACCAGCGGCGTCGCGCGGTCTCGTGGTCGACGCCCGCCGATCCCGTGACCGCCGTGAGCGCCGTCGCGAACGCCGTCGCGGCGGCCGTTTCGTGGTCGACCAGCGTGCCGTCGAGATCGAACAGGAGCCCTTTGATCATTCGGGTCATGCGCTTCCTGTACCCGCTCGCCGGTGTGATCGCCGCCTTCGCGGCTCCGACGCCGGGGAGAATGGGCGGGCGCATGAGCGAGATGTGGACCTACCACAGGAACACGCCGTGACCCGTGTCCGGGGCGGTCAGCCCGTGAGGTAGGCGAGCACCGCCAGGACGCGGCGGTTGTGCTCCTCACCCGGCGTGAGTCCCAGTTTCGCCAGGATCGAGGCGACATGGGCCTCCACGGTCCGCTCGGTCAGCCACAGGTGCCGTGCGATGCCCAGGTTCGTACGGCCCTCGGCCATCAGGCCCAGGACCTCCGACTCGCGGGGGGTCAGCGAGGCGAGCGGATCGCGGCGGGCGCCGAGCATGCGGGCGACCACTTCCGGGTCGAGCGCGGAACCGCCTGCGGCGACCCGGCGCAACGCCTCAAGAAAGTCGTCCACGTCGAGGACACGGTCCTTCAGGAGATAGCCGAAACGGCCCTGTGAGACGAGTTCCACGCTGTTGCGGGTCTCGATGTGCTGGGAGAGCAGCACGATGCCGAGGTCGGGGAGCGTGTTCCGGATCAGTCTGGCGGCACGGGCGCCGTCGTCGGTGAGGTCGGGCGGCATCCGGATGTCGATGACGGCCAGGTCGGGCCGGGTCTCGGTCACGGCCTCGACGAGTGTGGGCGCGTCGGCGGCGCGGGCGACGATCTCGTGGCCCGCGTCCGCGAGAAGCCTGGCCAGGCCTTCCCGGAACAGGACGGAGTCCTCACCGATCACGATGCGCATGGCAACACCGCCTCCACTGTCGTGCCGCCGTCGGGCGCGCTGGTGATGTGTAGTCGTCCGCCGAGCGCGGCGACTCGGTCCTTGAGCCCGGAGAGCCCCGACCCCTTGCCGGGGTCGGCGCCGCCGCGCCCGTCGTCCTGGACGGTGACGCGCAACGCCCCATCCTCGTCGTCGCCGACGACGATGTCGATCTCCGTTGCGTCGGCGTGCTTGACGGCGTTCGTGACGGCCTCGCTGGCGACGAAGTACGCCGTGGTGGCGATGTCGTCGGGCAGCCTGCGCCCGTCGAGCCGCCATTCGAGCCGTACCGGAGACCGGATGGCGAGGGCCTCAAGGGCGGGGCCGAGCCCGTCGTCGAGGGAACTCGGCCGCAGCCCGTGCGCGAGCTCGCGCAGCTCCACGACGGCCGTGCCCAGCTCGGCGACGGCCTGGTCGAGGAGCCCGTTGACGTCGACGCTGCCGTTGCCCAGGTGGCGCTGGGCGAGCCGCAGCGTCATGCCGAGGGTGACCAGCCGGGACTGGGCACCGTCGTGCAGGTCCTGTTCCAGGCGGCGCCGTTCGCGGTATCCGGCGCGCAGGATCCGGCTGCGACTGGCCTCGACCTCGCTCAGAGCCTGGCGGAGTTCGAGCCGGAGCCTTACGGTCTCGACGAGTGGCGCGCCTGCGGTTGCGACCTCGTGCGGGCACGATCCTTCGATCATCCCGATCGGGCGCCCGGCCAGCCGTACCTCGACTCCGGACGTCACCGGTGCGCCCGCCGTGTCGTGAAATCCCGTTCCGCCCGGCAGGAGGAAACCGATCCGCAACCGTGGTTCGCGCAGTGCCTCCCGCAGCACTTCTTCGAGCTGCTCGGGTCGTGCCTGTCCAGCGTGGACTTGGCGCTCCAGCGCCGCCACGGCCGCCAGCGCCCGTTCCCGCACGGGGTAGAAGCGCCGGTCGACCCATTGGCGCACCCGCTTCTTCGCCGGTACGAGGACGACGGCGATCAGCGCCGTCACCGCGGCCGCAGTCACCGCGCTGTCGCGCCCAAGCGCGAGACCGCCGGCGAAGGAGACGGCGCTGTAGACCGCGAGCAGGCCTGTGGTCACGATGCCCCAGGTGACGACGGCGCTGGTGGCACGGTCCACGTCGTACAGGTCGTGGCGCAGGATCGCGAGTGTGGTGAGAGAGGGCACGCCGAGGTAGAGGGAGACCAGACCGATCACGCTGAGGAAACCGACCTGGCCGAACAGGAGAGAGTCGGCCCAGCAGAGCAGGAGTGTGCCGGGCAGGGCCACGGCACCCAGCGTGAACCACTTCACCTGCGCCCGCTCGACCGGGCCCGCGGCACGATAGCGGCGGCGCATCACCAGGACCGTGGAGACCAGCAGCACCATGAACAGCAGGAGCGGTATCGCCCAGATCCAGCCCAGTGACGCGGGCAGGGTCGGCAGCGGATGCCCGTACCCCTGGAAGGGCGGAGGGTACGGTGACGGATCCAGGGTGATCAGGACGATGGTGAGCAGCGTGTCGGCCAGCACCCCGTACAGCACCAGGCGGGGGAAACGGCCCCGCGGCGGCCTCCCGTCGGGGAAGATCAGCACCAGCGACATGACCGGCGCGTACCAGAGCACCCACAGGCCCGTGGCGAGCTGGTGGACCGCTTCGGCGCCCGGCAGCAGGCCGGGACGGGCGAGGCTCACGCTGTCATAGATGTCGGTCAGCGCGATCAGCGGAGGCACCAGCCCGATCAGGGTGAGCAGGAAGCCGACCGGATTGGCGGGATGCCGCCGGGAGACGAACAGGCCGAGACCGGTGGAGAACGCCCCGGTGACGACGACCGTCAGAAAGCCGGTCACACCTGCCGCCGAGAGGCCCGGATCGAGGGACAGCAGCGCGCAGTCGGCGACGGTCACCGCCGTGGCGAGCAGCGCGGTCGCTGAGGAGAGATCACGGGGCCGGGGCATGGGCCAACGCTAGAGGAGGACAGGCCCCTACGACATCCGTGCTAACACCCAGCCCGTTTTCCGCGCCAGCCTCGAAGCGGCCCGCACGCCTCCCGGGCGACAGTTCAGTCACAGACCCGACCGAAAGACACGGACGGGGAGGCGGAAACTCTCCGCCCGGAGCCCAGAAGAAAGGGAAGTCTCGTGCGCATGATCCGCAGGATGGTAAGTACGGCCACGGTCGCGGGAGCCCTGGCCATCGGACTGATCTCCCCGGCCCCGGCATCGGCCACGGCCGCGGGGTCGGCAGGCGCGCTCTACCCCAAGGTCTTCACCTGGAACAACGGTCTGCGGGCCGGCGACTGCACGATGTTCCAGGGCGCGAAGTGGACCCTGTACCCGAACGGCACGGCGACGTTCGACGCCACGGTCACCAGCGGCGACAACAACGACGCCTGGCTGATGTGGGTGAACATCCAGGACGAAAACAAGGCCGTGCTCGGCAGGCTGGTCAACAACAACATCCAGGACCCCGCCGACCGGAGCAAGTTCGTCATGAACCTGCCCGACCGCACCCAGCGGTACCGGTGGTTCGCCTCGGGCTGGTTCAACCCGGCCAAGTTCAACCTCATCAAGTCCCTGCGGATGGACAAGCACTGCTGAGTCCAGGCTGCACCGAGCCGTACCCGCGGCGGCGGTCGGTCACCCGTTATGGGGGTGTCCGCACCGCCGCCGCGCGGGACGCAGCAACGCCTGCCGTAACCGCCCGACCAACTCGGGGAACGGGCGGCCGAAGTAGCGGTACTGGCCGGATCCGAACCGGTAGCGGGCCATGTCGACGGTTGACCGGAAGCGCCCCGCCTCCTCGTACAGGCCGGAGACGCTCTCGCACTCGGCGGGGGTGAGAATCCGTGGAGTCAAGGCACATCCGTGCGCGTCGAGCTCCTCGGCCGGCGCCGCCCAGCCGACCTGGCCGACCCGGCTCGCCGGATCGGCCGTCAGGTCGATCCCGGTCTCCCCGGCCGCGGTCCCTCCTCTCACGGTCGGGTCGCTCACGGCCCGGCCGGTCGCGATCCCGTCTGTCATGGTCGCGCCGTCGTTCCCGCCGCTCATACCGCGGCCTCCAGTCCCAGCAGGGCCTTCTTCGCCTCCGTGCCGCCGACGTACTGGCCGATGGTGCCGTCGCTACGCACCACGCGGTGGCAGGGCACCACGATCGGCAGCGGGTTGGTCGCGCACGCCGTACCGACGGCGCGCACCGCTCTGGGGCTGCCCGCCGCCTGGGCGACGGTCGCGTAGCTCGCGGTCGCGCCGTACCCGATCTCTCTCAGGTGCGACAGGACGGTACGGCGGAAGCCGCGTGCGAGCCGGAAGTCCAGCGGCAGGTCGAACAGGTGGCGTCGACCCGCGAAGTACTCCTCCAGCTCCCTGGCCGTGCCGTCCAGACGCGCGGGGGCGCGCAGCACCCGGGGGCTGACGTCCGTGGCGAGCTGCTCCAGGACCTTCTCGTGGTCCTCGCGGGCATAGGCGACGCGCACCAGGCCCTCGCCGGTCGCGGCCAGCAGCAGCGAGCCGACCGGGGTTTCCAGCGTGCGGTACGCGACGTCCAGGATGCCCGTCCGGTCGGAGGCAGCGGCGAGGCGGGCGTGCAGCCGGGCCTGGGTCTCCTCATCGACGCCGGGCAGTGCGGCGAACAGGTCGCCGTCGAGGGGCGGTCGGTTCGTGGTCGTCATCGGGTCTCTCCTCTCCCGTAGGTTTTGCGCAGGGCGGCGATGCCGTCGGCCGCCGCTCTGCGGGCGGCCTCGGCGCTACCGCCGACCATCTGGGCCACCTCCGCGTACGGCAGGCCCGCCAGGTAGTGGTAGGCGATGGTCTGGCGCTGTTTGAGCGGCAGCGTCTTGAGCTCGTCCAGCAGGTCGCGCTCCTCGCCGCCGGGCAGCCCGTCGACGCTGGGCACCTCGGGCACCCGCTCTGTCGGGACCGCCCTCCGGGACTCCGCACGAACCTGGTCGATGGCCTTGTGATGGGCGATCGTGACCAGCCATGCCTCGACGTCGCTGTCCAGCGGCAGGTCGGGATAGGCCCGCATCGCCGCGAGGAACGTCTCGGACCAGGCGTCCTCTGCGGTGGCCGTGTGACCCAGTACGGCACGGCACACCCGCAGTACCATCGGCCCGTACCTGGCCACGATCACTTCGAAGGGTTGCTGTCTCACACCTGGTAAACGTTCCCCGGCCGCCGAATGTGAGGTCGCTCGGCCGGGTTTTCCCGCCTCCCGTTTTCCGCCTGTCCAGACGGCCGGAGAACACGGAGATCGGTGGGACACGCCCGCGGACGGCCAAGCGGAATCCCGGATTACCGCTTTACCGCACGGATTTCCAGTCGAAACTCTGCTTAAAGTTGTATTTCCGGTATGTCGTACGGATGATTGATCGTGGCTCTTGTGTTTTTCGCTCGTCTGAGCAAACGCGAAGTGCTAAACATGGCCTTCTATGAGAATCTTCCGACGCCGTAAAGGCGGACAAACTGTCGGCGGTGCCTTCGTCGTCGGGCGTGTCTGGAAGGACATCGCCCTTGATGTCGCCGTCGAGGCGGTTGAGGAGGGCTATCTCAACGCCGGGATCGCCCTTCTCGGTGAGACTCATCGTGACCCCGAACTGCGCTCGCTGCGGCTCGACGCGCTCAGCCGCGCCGCGGTGGGCAGGAGCCAGGGAATCGCCGAGCTGCTCGACGGGTCCCGTGACAGGGCGGACATCCTGTTGTGGCTTGGCCGTACGGTCATCGACGAGGCCTGGGCCATCCGCGGTGGCAGCTTCGCCGAGAGCATCGGCGAGGACCGGTACAAGATGTTCTTCGCCACCTTGTCGGGTGCTCACGACCCCCTCATGGAGGCGGCGAGGCTGCGTCCCGACGACCCCGTGCCGTGGGAGTCCATGATCTGGTTCGCCATGGGCATGCAGTTCGACCGCGTGGAGGAGGAGGTGATCTGGGAGGAGACCGTTTCCCGGTCCGACACGCTGTTCTCCGCCCACTGGGCCAGGCTGCAGGCGCTGACCGAGAAGTGGGGCGGCTCCCACGAGGAGATGTTCGCCCACGCCCGCGACGCGGTGGCGATCGCACCTGCGGGGCATCCGCTCACGGCGATGCTGGCGCTGGCGCACCTGGAGCATCTGCTCGCCGAGGAGCGCCGCCTCGTGCTGGAGAACAAGATGATGGCCTATGTGAGGTTCGGCATGAAGTACTTCTCCGAACAGGTCGTCGACGAGCTCAAGGAGGCGGAACGCCGCTGGACGGCCCACGCGACGCCGCACCCTCGTGACCTGGAGGCCCATCACCTGTTCGGGGCGATCTTCATGCGCGAGACCACCACGCACGACCTCGCGGCCAGGCATCTCAGGCAGGTGGGCAACCGCGTCGGGCGCGGCGCTCCGTGGAGCTATCAGGGCGATCCCGCAGAGGAACTCGCCGCCGCGATGAGAAAGCTCAGAATCCCCCTCCCCGCCTCCGACGCCTGATCGCGGGGGCTCTCTCCGGCACCGGCCGCCGCTTTCCCCGGCACCGGCCGCCGACCGCTTCCGCCGGTGTCGTCCGCGGCTTTCCCGCGCACGTTCCGTGATGGCCTGGCACATCATGAGAACTTTACGATCAGCACATCATGAGGACCCTAGGATCAGCAGGTCACCGTGGGGGCCTTGATGGAAGGGAAGAGCGCGACAACGCCCGCCGGAACGGTCCATTCTCATCTGATCCTCATGCTTCACAGAGACTCGTCTGAGACGGTTCGGTCAGCCTTCACGTGACAAGGACTCGAATAAGGACGGCTCACCGTGAAAGCAGTTAAAACAAAGCTGGTCGTGACGGCGCTCGCCGCCTGTCTCTCCCTCGCCGCCTGCGGCGGATCCTCCTCGGCCCAGGACTCTCCCTCCGCGACCGCCACGGGCGGATCAGCGTCGCAGGCGTCCTCGCCCGACCCGGCGACGGGCGGATCCTCCCAGGTCACGAAGGTCTCCGCGAACACCGCGAGCGAGGCCGAGATCGCCGGAGCGCTCGGGGCCGCGGGCGTGCCCAACCCGGAACGGTGGGCCAGGGAGGTCGTCGAGTATCGGCCCTACGCCGCCGACGACCCCGACCTCACCTCGCTACGCCAGAACCTCGCCAAATACAACCCGGGAGAGGAGACCGTCAACAAGATCGTCTCCGCGCTGACCCCGTGAGCGCCGGTTTCCTGACGCTGCGCCGGGGGCTCATCGGGGTGAGCGCGCTCGGCGTTCTCGGCACCGCCTTCGAGCTCGCCACAGAACAGCACTGGAAGAACTGGGAGCAGCTGGTCCCCTGGGCGGCGCTGGCCGTCCTCGTCGTCGCGGGCGTGCTACTCGCCCTCTCGGACTCGCCGAAGACGGTCAGGGTGGTCAGGGCGCTCGCGCTGGCCGTACTGGTTGCGGCGGTTTTCGGTGTCTACGCGCACGTGGCCGCGAACTACGACGCAGGCCCTCTCGACCAGGGCTACGCCACCACCTGGGAGACCCTGCCCGGAGCGCTGCGCTGGTGGTACGCGCTGACCAAGTCGGTGGGGCCCGCGCCGTCCCTCGCGCCTGGCGCGCTCGCCCAGACCGCGCTCGTCCTGCTGTTCGCCTCCCTGGCCCGCGACCGGGAACGGACCGGCTGAGGCTTTCCTACCTGCGCTTTCGTGCCTAAAGTGGAGGTTGACGATCGGCGTTGGCCTCGCCGCCGCTGGTCGTCGCGCCGCCGGGGCCCGTTGGTTGTCAACTGGACGAGGTCTCTGGGGAAAGCAGGTCATCGCATGACGGTGAATTCCTCGGTAGGCGTGTTCTGCGACTGTTCTCCGTTCCCCCCCATCGCCGACTACGCCTTCCTTTCCGACTGCGAGGCCACCGCGCTGGTCGCGCCGAGCGGCAACGTCGAATGGCTGTGCCTGCCCCGGATGGACTCGCCCAGTGTGTTCGCCGCCATCCTGGACCGGGACGCCGGAGGCTTCCGCCTGGGGCCCGCCGATCTCAGGGTGCCCGCGGCGCGCCGCTACCTGCCGGGCACCATGGTGCTCGAGACGAGCTGGGGCACCCCGACCGGCTGGATCATCGTGCGCGACCTGCTGGTCATCGGCCCATGGCACCACGACGACGAGCTGTCGCACACCCACCGCAGGGCGCCGACCGACTACGACGCGAGCCACGTGCTGCTGCGCACGGTGCGCTGCGTCAGCGGAGAGGTGCAGGTCACGCTGGACTGCGAGCCGATGTTCGACTACGGCCGCAAACCGGCCCGCTGGTCCTACACCGACAGGGGCTACCACCAGGGCATCGCCAGGGCCGAGGAGGAGAGCCTGGAGCTCAGGCTCACCACCGACATGCGGCTGGGGTTCGAGGGGACGCGGGCGACGGCGCGCACCCTGCTGAGGGAGGGCGAGACGCGCTTCTGCGCGCTCACCTGGACCCCCCACGAGCCGCCCTACACCTTCGAGGAGGCGTACGGCAGGCTCGTGTGGACCGCCCACCACTGGCAGCACTGGCTCGCCAGGGGAGACTTCCCGGATCACCCGTGGCGGAGTTTCCTGGAACGCAGCGCGCTCACCCTGAAGGGCCTGACCTTCGCCCCGAGTGGCGCGCTGATCGCGGCGGCGACCACCTCCCTGCCGGAGGTGCCGGGCGGAGACCGCAACTGGGACTACCGCTACAGCTGGATCCGGGACTCGACCTTCGCCCTCTGGGGCCTGTACACGCTGGGGTTCGACTGGGAGGCGGACGACTTCTTCTGGTTCATCGCCGACGTCGCGGAGCGGGACGAGGAACTGCAGATCATGTACGGCGTCGACGGCGAACGCATCCTGGAGGAGTACATCCTCGACAACCTCGACGGATACGAGGGGGCCAGGCCCGTCCGCGTCGGCAACGCCGCCTACAACCACCGGCAGAACGACGTCTGGGGAGCGGTCCTCGACTCCTTCTACATCCACACCCGGTCGAGGGATCGTCTGGACGAGCGGATGTGGCCCGTGCTGAGGCGGCAGGTCGAATCCGCCATCACGTACTGGCGCGAGGCCGACCGGGGCATCTGGGAGGTGCGCGGTGAGCCCAAGCACTTCACCACCTCGAAGGTCATGTGCTGGGTCGCGACCGACAGGGGGGCGCGGCTCGCCAGGCTCCGCCAGGACATGGTCCTGGCCACGCGCTGGCAGGAGATCGCGAACGAGATCCACGCCGACGTGTGCGCCAACGGCGTCAACGAGCGGGGGATCTTCAAGCAGCACTACGAGACCGACGCCCTGGACGCCTCACTCCTGCTCATCCCGCTGGTCGGCTTCCTGCCGCCGGACGACCCCAGGGTCCGCAACACCGTCCTGGCCATCGCCGACGAGTTGACGATCGACGACATGGTCCTTCGCTACCTGCCCAAGGAGACCGACGACGGCCTGGCGGGGGAGGAGGGGACCTTCACGATCTGCTCGTTCTGGCTCGTGTCCGCGCTGACGGAGATCGGGGAGCACTCAAGGGCGCGCAGGCTCTGCGAGAAGGTGCTCTCCTTCGCCAGCCCGCTCGGCCTCTACGCCGAGGAGATCGATCCCGTCAGCGGGCGTCACCTGGGCAACTTCCCCCAGGCCTTCACCCACCTCGCCCTCATCAACGCGGTCATCCACATCATCAGGGCCGAGCGCGGCAGGTTCGGCGGCAGGACGTGGCAGCACTCAGAGACGGAGTCACTGTGACATGCCCGAGCCTGTGACCTGCCCCGAGTCTGTGAGGTGCTCCGGGGCCCGGGTCCCGGTGACCGGGTGATCACCGGGAGACTTTGACGGGCCTCTGCGAAGGAATCACGATGACCGGGCAGGACGCCCCGCGCAGCAGTGCCTGGCAGACCGGGCCGAGTGGCAGCTCGACCGGGTCGGTCCGCGCGCGGTCGCCGATCAGCACCACGTCCGCCTCCCGCGCCGCCTGCTGGAGCGCCGTGATGTGGGAGTCGCTCTCGACCGCGGTCTCCACGGTCACCTCCGCGTACTTCTCCTCCCAGACCGCGATGGCCTGGTGGAACCGGGTCGCGAACTCCCGGGTGTCCTCCACGTCCTCGGGGCTCAGGCAGATCGCCCGCAGCGGCGCCTTGCGCAGCCGCGCCTCCTCGAACGCCAGTCCGAGCTCGGACCGTTCCGGAGCCGTGCCGTCCACTCCGACGACCACCCGGTTCGCGCGCGGGTGCGGCTGCTCCCTGACGACGGCGACCGGGCAGTAGGCGTGCGCGGCGAGCTGGACCGCGGTCGAGCCGATCTGCAGTTCGGCGAAGCCGCCCGAGCCGCGGCTGCCGACCACCAGCAGGTCCGCGAGGCCCGACTCGCTCATCAGGACGACGGACGGCGACCCCGTGTCCAGCCGTGTCCTGACCTCGAGGCGGTGAGCCAGATCACGGGCCAGGATCACGCCCCTCTCGAGCACCTGCTGGCCCATACGCCGTATGGTGTCCATGCTGGCCGAGGAGAGCGGCATCCCCGAGGACCACTGCCAGGCGTGGCAGACGACCAGGGGGACGAAGCGCAGCCGGGCCTCCTCGACGGCCCACCTGAGAGCCCGCTCGCTCGCCGTCGAACCGTCATATCCGGCGACCACCGGTCGCGGGTCGGCCTTGTCTCGCATCGCGGTCCCCTCCCCCTGAGTCCCTAATCTCCATCCTTGTTCCATTCGTCGGCCGTGGCGACCAGCACGCCGTAATGGCTTCCCCCGAGTACGGCCGAAACCGGTCGGTGAACGCGCAGGTCATCGCCGGTCTCCCGGCGAGCGCACGGATTGGATGGGGTGGATGGAGAGGGGGCCGGGGCCCTAGCCGCGTCTCAGCAGCCTGCGGCGGCGCCACCGTACGAGGGGCACCGCCCCGGCGAACCCGAGCAGGATCGGGGCCTCGGAGCCGATGGCTCCCGCGGCGTTCAGCGCGGGCTGGGAGAAGGTGTCGGGGATGGGGATCGTGCTGGCGTGGGAGAACGGCCACACGATCACAAAGGCGCGGCCGATCACCTGGCTGATCGGGATCGCGCCGCCCCCGGGGTCGCCCTGGTGGACACGCGAGTCGGCCGAAACGCCCCGGTGGTCGCCCATCACCCACAGGCGTCCCGGCGGCACCGTGATCTCGAACGGCGTCGTCGACGGCTTGTTGCCCGGGTAGAGGTAGCTCTCCTCGTTGAGCGGGATCCCGTTGACCGTGATGCGGTCCTTGCCGTCGCAGCACTTCACCTTGTCACCGGGGACGCCGATGACTCGCTTGATGAAGTCCTTCTCCGTGGGGACCAGGCCGAAGACGGAGCCGATCCAGTTGAAGACCCCGGAAACCGGGTTCGAGGGCTCCTCGAAGTCGACCTCCTCCTTCCAGGAGTCGACCCCGGAGAAGACCACCACGTCGCCGCGCTCGATGTCGCGGACCCGGTAGACGAGTTTGTTCACCAGGACCCGGTCGTTGATCAGGAGCGTGTTCTCCATCGATCCCGAGGGGATGTAGAAGGCCTGGACGATGAAGGTTTTGATCAGCAACGCCAGCCCGAGGGCAACCACGATCATGATGGGGAGCTCTCGCCAGAGGGAGCCCTTCTTCTTGTCGCCCTTGGCCGGTCTGGCTGGCTGCTCGACGTCTTCCGCGACCACGTGCACCCCGTCCCCGGCGGGGTGGTTGGTCCCTGCCCCTGCCCTCAGTAGTTTCTTGCTGATGAGCCTAGATCATGCCTACTTCTGATGCTTCACATCGAGGTGGCCGTTCCGTGACGACCGCGGGCCGCCGCCGCGCTGCCGCCGCGTCGTCCGCCTGGCGGACAGACGCGCGGCAACGAGAGGAACGATCCACGCGGAGGCGTCCTGCGGGGGTCGGGCTCATGAGGGACCGGGGTGTCGCCGTCCTCGCCCTGATCGGCTTGATCGGGACGGGGTGTCCGGTCGTGGTCGCGTCATGGGGCCTGTCCGGCGGAGCCGGGGACCCCCCCCACCGGGCGGCGGGCCGTACGAGGCGGACCGGTTCAGGGCCGCCGGCTCGCTCGGCCGGGGAGAGCGCCCGCTCAGGCGCTCACCATCGCCGTCTCGGCCGCGGGCTGCTGCTCGCCCTGCGGCTGCTGGTGCGCGACGGGCTCGGCGGTCGCCGGTGCGGCGGGCGGGCAGGAGCAGTATCCGTTGGTGACGATCAGGCGTCCTCGCTGCTTCGTGTAGTCACGGGAGTCCGTGGTGAGGAGAACGCCTGTGCAGGTATTACAGACAATCGGCTGACGATCCATGGGACGGCTTCCTTCCTGAGGGTAGCCGTCGAACGCTGCTGGGTCCGGCCGGCTGGCTGCTCGTATCCCGACAGGAAACGCCTATATCTCCTAATCGGGACTTCTTATCCTACTTCGTAGCGTAAAGTAGCTTAATATGCACAGATTGTGACACCTGGTGAGCTTTTCATGATCTCAATCCGCGTATCACGGGACTGTGACGGCCATTGTCGCTTTCGTGGAGCGGGAGCTTTATGGGTGATCGGATGGTGTGAGTGATGGTGACTCTAGCAACAAACCTTTTTGGTGCCATCTTCCTCTACTCCTCCCGGGTTTGAGAGGAAAAATCGGTAAACGGTGGCATATCACTAGATTGACGGCGCTCATTGCTGATCTTTGTCAGAATCGTCGAGGAGCGGCCCTGTGGGCGGTCGCGAGCCCGTCTCGCTCCTGCCGCTTCCGGGTGTCCCCCCGCCGCTCGGTCAGCACCGGCTTGAACAGCAGCGCGTTCGCGGCCACCGCGACGCAGACGACACCGAGCAGCAGGCCCCAGCCCACGTCGCTCAGGTGATGCATGCCGCGGTACATCCGGGAGTAGGCGATTCCCAGCGGGATCGCCAGGCCGACCAGCCACCACAGCGCGTTGAGAGCCTTGAGGCGGTGGGTGTGCAGGGTCAGCACCAGGGCGAGACCGCAGTAGAAGGCGACCGCGGCGCTGGTGTGCCCCGAGGGGAAGCTCGAGGTGGGGGGCGCGGGGTCGAGGTGCTGGACCAGGGGTCGCTTGCGCTGGGCGAAGACCGTGGCCAGCAGGAAGATGGCGGACTGCGAGAACACGGCCAGCACCAGGAAGGCCGACTCGTTCCACCGTTTGAACGCCAGCCTGAAGAGGATCAGGAGCGCCGCGGTGGCGATGATGATCGTCGGCATGTCGGACAGGGCGGTCATCCTGTCCGTGAGGGTGTTCAGGAACGCGGTGCGCCCGTGGGCCAGCTGCTCGTTGACCCCTTCGTCGTTGGCGGCGAGGGTCGTCGTCTGCAGGACCTTGGTGATCAGGAGCCCGACGCCGATCGTCAGCGCGGCCATGACGGCCAGGGGGAGCAGGATCAGGCGTAGCGCGCCCTTGAGATCGAACGACGGTTTCGACATGGCCTCCCGGCTACCCCGGATCTCACCGTCGGAACGCCTCAGGCTCGACCCCTTCCCGGTACGGCTCCGCGGGCCTGCGCCCCTCGTCCCGCCGCCACCCCTCGAACCCCGCGGCCGTTCCCGCGGTCACCACGACGCCCAGCGTGACCCCCGCGACCACGTCGCTGAGCCAGTGGACGCCGAGCGCGACCCGCGTGTAGGCGACGAAGAGTGTGAGCGCCGCCGCGAGGGCCCAGGCGGAGATCCGGGCGGCCCGGCTCCCCAGCCGGGGCAGCAGCATGAGCACGAGCACGCTCGTGCCCGTCGCCGCCGCCATCGCGTGCCCCGAGGGGAACGAGGCGCCCGGCGCCCACGAGACCGGATCGGGCAGGACAGGCCTTGCCCGATCGACGATCTCCTTGACGGCCAGGTTCAGCAGGCCGCTGACGGCGATCGTGACGACCGCCCAGACCGCCAGGCGGCGCGCTCCCCGGTACCAGGCCCAGAGCGCCGCCGCGACCACGAGCACGCGCCACGTGTTCGGTCCCAGGGCGTCGGTCCAGAACTGCAGGAAACGCGCGTAGTCCGGATCGGCCAGCACGTACGCGTGCATCCATCGGGCGATGCCCTCGTCGAGGTCGTTCAGCGGCGCGAAGGAGGCCACGACGAGCACCAGCAGCAGGATGAACGGCACGGAGAACAGCGCGACGGCCGTGACCGCGAACGTCAGCCGCATCCCCAGGCGGCGGTCCGAATCCTGACGGCTGGGGTGCTTGAGTGACCTGACCATTGTTCATCGCTACCCGATGACGGGCGGATATGCCTCAAGCGGCACGCGATCCTCGGCGGGCGCCGTAGCCGGGAGGGGCTCCGGGACGCGGGGTACGCGGGGTCAGGAAGGGGCTGGAAGGCGCGCACAGGGGCGGACGCCGGGTTCCGGGGTTCTTTCCCCGGATGGGCGCCTTCCGCTTTCCGTGGGTCTCACAGGCTTGTCTCCGGCGGGCCCGCCTCCGGGGCCGCCGCTGCTCTTCAAGCGGCGTGGCGGCCCTCGCGCCGGGTGGTCCAGCGCAGCACGTCGCAGTGCCGCCGCTCGGCCTCCGCCAGAGCGGACTCGTCGACATAGGAGTCGAGCACGGCACGCAGCTGCGGCATCTGCTCCGCGACGTCGGCCCACGCCTGCGCGGGGTCGTCGGAGCCGAGCTCGATCAGCGCGTCCAGGTGAGCCGCGTAGGTCGTCCACCACTGGCGGCTCAGTTCGGCCAGGAACCCGCTCAGGCCGCCGAACTCTTGCTGGATGTCGGACTCCCACCACGGGGGCACCGTGGTGTCACCGGTCTCCGCCATGTCGCGGAGCACGATGTGGACCAGGGCGCGGCGCCTGCGGACGATAGCCGAACGTGACAGGATGTTCATGTCCACACCCTGCCGCCCCCAGTTTGCCGAACGCTTAACGATCTATTGACGGCAATATACGGCGCCTGCAGGCCCGGTGACGTGAGAACCGCCCCACGCGAGCGCCGCCTCGCCGGGGGACTACCCTGATCGGTGATGTATCGATTCGTGTTCACGCAGGTCCTCAGCCACCTCGACCCTGAGGACGCGCACCATCTGACGGTCCGCGCACTCCGCCTTCTCTCGGCGGCTCCCGTGGTCAAGCGGTTCGTCCACCGCGGGCTCGCCCCCCGCGACCCCGCCCTGCGGGTGCAGGCCTTCGGCGTGCACTTCCCCGGCCCGTTCGGGTTGGCGGCGGGGTTCGACAAGGACGCGCGCTGCGTCGAGGCCATGTCCGCGCTCGGCTTCGGCCATGTCGAGGTCGGCACGATCACCGCGCACGCCCAGCCGGGCAACGCCAGGCCGCGGCTGTTCCGCCTGCCGAAGGAGCGGGCGCTCATCAACCGGATGGGCTTCAACAACGCGGGCGCGAGCGCCGCCGCCAGGGCGCTCGGCAGGGTCCGGGGGGTTCCCGCCGTCGTCGGCGTCAACATCGGCAAGACCAAGGTGGTGCCGGAGGCGGAGGCCGTCCACGACTACGTGACCAGCGCCAAGGAGCTGGCCGTACTGGCCGACTACCTGGTGGTCAACGTCAGCTCGCCGAACACACCCGGCCTGCGCGACCTGCAGGCCGTCGAGCTGCTGCGCCCCCTGCTGCGGGCGGTCAAGGAGGTCGCGGACAGCACGCCGAAGCGCACCCCGCTGCTGGTCAAGATCGCTCCAGATCTGGCGGACGAAGACGTGGACGCCGTCGCCGACCTGGCGCTTGAGCTCGGGCTCGACGGCATCATCGCGACCAACACCACGATCAGTCGCAAGGGTGTGAGCAGCCTGGAGACAGGGGGTCTGTCGGGACGCCCGCTGAAGGCACGCTCGCTTGAGGTGCTGCGGAGGCTCAGAGCCAGGGTCGGCGACCGCCTCGTGCTCGTCTCCGTCGGCGGTGTCGAGAACGTGGACGACGTCTGGGAACGCCTGCTCGCCGGGGCGACCCTGGTCCAGGGGTACACCGCCCTGATCTACGAGGGCCCGCTCTGGGCCTGGCGCATCCACCGCGGCCTGGCCCGCCGCATGCGGCGTCACGGTGTCACGGATCTTCGTCAGATCATCGGCCGCACCGCGAGCCGGGGTAATACCCTGGGAGGGTAACTCTGACACTGGAGGCGTGATGAGTCTGACCACATACACCGTCACCGGCATGACCTGTGGCCACTGCGTGAGCTCCGTCAAGGAGGAGGTCGGCGAGGTCCCCGGCGTCACCGGGGTCGAGGTCGACCTGGAGAGTGGCCAAGTCGACGTCTCCGGCGACGTCCTCGACGATGCGGCCATCCGTGCCGCCATCGAGGAGGCGGGCTACCAGGTGGCAGGCTGATCCGCCGCCCTGCCGTCTCCACGCTCCGCATTTCCTCCCCGCTCTGAAGGACGGGAAGGAAATGCGGAACGGTCTCTTACGGTGTTCTCCGGATTTGCTTGGCGGGGCTTGTTACGGTGAGTGAGTCGGTGATAACCAAGCTGACATCGCACGACCGCCCCAGGGCATGGGGTGGCGGCGCGGGGAGCCCTCCAGCCGCTGGGCGGGGCTGTGAACCGCGAACCACCCGGTTTCGGCCGGGAATCCTGGTCCCTTTCGGGGCCGGGAGGATGTCAAATGCTCGGCCTGGTCGAGTCCGCGATGTGGGTCATTTCCTCAAGGCGCTTCATGACCTCGTCGACCTTGACGACTCCCGGGCGGTGGCGGCGCGGACCCGCGCCGCCGAGCTGCCACGGGTGCGGCCCGGCCAGGGGCCGATACTCGACGCCCAGGGCGTCCAGCCTGCCCAGGTGCCGCTCGAGCCGCGCCTCGAAGTCGGATCCGGCCGAGCCTGACCAGGTGAGCTCGGCCAGTGCGCACCCCCTGGGCCACGCCCGGTAGTCGACCGCCCTCGCGTCGGGCAGGCGCTCGCTCCACAGCTGGAACTGCGCCCCGATGACCCGTTGCCTGGTCTCGGCCGTCCAGGAGGACGGCGCGGGGTCGTAGGCCGCGACGTCGGAGACGGTGGTGGTCTCGCCGATGGCGAGCGGCTCGTCCTCTGAGGCGGCCTCCGCGTAGTCGAGGTACAGGGGGAAGACGGGGGTCTGCACCACGTCGTGCCCCGCCTCCGCGGCGCGCTCCGCCACGCCGGGACCGCGCCACGGCATCACGATCGTGTCGGCCCGCAGCATGCCGCTGACGAAAGCCTCGTCCCACACGACCGCCCTGCTGCCCCGCTCGGCCAGCACGTCCGCGAGCTCGCGCAGGAACCAGGCGTGCAGGTCGCCCAGGGTCTCCAGGCCCCGCTCCGCCTGGAAGGCGACGATCTCGGGGGATGCCGCCCAGTCGTCGAGCACGCACTCGTCGCCGCCGATGTGCACGTACGGGGTCTCACCGAGCGCCCCGAGCAGCTCGTCGACGACGGCGGTCAGGAAGTCGATGGTCGCGGGGAGGGGGGACAGGATGGCGGGCGAGATGCCCCAGCGGTCCAGCACGGTGAACGGCTCCGGGCGCCTGCCGTCCGTCGCCCGCGCGTCGAGCTCGGGATAGGCGGCCAGGATCGCGCAGGCGTGCCCGGGTACGTCGATCTCGGGCACGATCGTCACGGCCCGCGCACGGGCGTAGTCGGCGATCTCCGCGAGGTCGTCCAGGGTGTAGTAGCCGCCGTGCGGCACCTCGTCGTAGACCGGGGTCTCCCCGTAGTGGCTGGCGATCGTGCGCGGCCTGTGCGAGCCGACCTCGTGCAGTCTCGGGGCGATCCGGCTCTCGATCCGCCAGCCCTGGTCGTCGACCAGGTGCAGGTGGAGCCGGTTCAGCTTGTGGGCCGCCATGAGGTCGACCATCCTGAGCACCTCGCGCTTGGGCAGGAAGTGCCGCGCGACGTCCAGGTGCACTCCGCGCCAGGAGAAGCGCGGCGCGTCCCGCACCAGGACCCCGGGAACGCTCCAGCCGCTCCGGCTGCTCCTGGCGACCGTGCGGAACGCCGCGTCCGGCAGCAACTGCCGCAGCGTCTGGCCCGCGTAGAACGCCCCCGGCCGGTCTCCGGCCGCGATCCGCACCCCCCGGCCCGTCACCTCCAGGGTGTAGGCCTCGTGGCCCAGTGACGGGTCGTGCTCGACCACGACCGTTCCTGGGGTGGGTTCCGTTCCCTCACCGGCGGGCCGCAGATCGAGCACGGTCAGCGCCAGCCGCACCGCGTCGACCAGCTCGGCGGGGCCGGAGACGAGGGTGCCTGGGGAGAGCTCGAATGAGTCGGAGGAGGTTGCGAAGGCGACAGGACGTGGCAGCAGCGCATTCATGCATCAGATCATGTCAAATTGAACATGATCGCGCATTACTTGAGATAGTTCTGCAGCCCGTCAGCCAAGGCGACGGCGGCCTTCTGCCGGAACGCCGGGTCCTGGAACTTCGCCGCGTCTCCCGCGTTCCGCATGTTCCCGCACTCGATGAAGATCTTCGGAACCGTGGAGAGGTTCAGCCCGCCGAGGTCGTTGCGGAAGTCGAGGGCCTTCGAGCCGATGTAGGTGGAGTAGGCGACGCCGGTTTCGGACCTGTAGGCGTCCCGTACGGCGATGCCGAGCTTCGTGGACGCTCCGACCACCGGGTCGACCGGACCGTTGATCTTCTTCGGCATGATGATGTGGAAGCCGTGGTCGGCGGGACCCGCTCCGTCGCCGTGGATGGAGATCGCCGCGTCCGCGTGCGCCTTGTTGCCGATCGCGGCCCGCTCGGTGATGCACGGCCCGACGCCCGCGTTGTCGGGGCGGGTGAGCTTCACCGTCGCGCCCCTGCTCTTGAGGATCTTGGCGAGGCGCTGGGAGACATCCCAGGTGAAGGCCGCCTCGCTGTAACCGCTGTTGGTCGCGGTGCCCGTCGTGTCGCAGGCCTTCTTCTCGGTCAGGATGTTGACCTGCTTGTTGATCTCCGATGGGTGCCGGTAGTTCTGTCCGTTGTGGCCCGGGTCGATCACCACGACCTTGCCGCTCAGCGCCCCGGCGGGAGCGCTCCCGCCCGTCGCCGGGGTTTCCGGGGTCGCCAGCGCGGCCGGGGTCGTGTGGGTCGTCTGGGTTGCCTGGGTCGCCGCCCCGGAGGCGGGCCCGCCGACCTGCGCCGGGCCCGCGCCGGCGTCGCCCGCCGTGCCGCCGCAGGCGGCGACGCCAAGGCCGCACAGAGCAAGAGTGGCCACGAGTGCTTTGCTGGTCACGCTCATCCTCCTCGAGGGAACCGTCAACCACCCAACTTACGTGGCCTGACGTCGTGACCAAGCCGTTATCACCAGACGTGTTCCCCTATCTCCTGTTTCTGCAGGAGAGATGCGAGTTCCCTGGCGTCCTCCGCGTCCAGTCCGAGGACCACACGTGGGCGGCCCCACGGGTGGTCGATCGAATGGGCCACGTAACTCGCAACGGATTCGGCGCCCGTGTCCCCGTTGCGCCCGCGGGTGGCCCGCCAGTGCGCCCACGCCCGCTCAAGCTCGGCGGCCGCGCGCTGGGCGCATGAAACCAGCTCTGGATCACGCATTGTTACCCCCTCGTCACCACCGGAGTCAACACCCGGGCGTCGCCGCCACGTCGAGGGTTGACCCGGTTTTGACGAGGACTTTGGGCCCGCCTGGGCGTCGTGTAACGCTCCAGGCAGGCTCCTTACGGCTGCGCGGGGCCGGTGCTGCGCCGTACGACCAGCTTGGGGGTGACCTCGCGCAGGCGTGAGGACTTCCCAGGGTCGCCGATCCGGTCGCTCAGCAGCGCCGCCGCCGAGCGGCCCATCGCCCTGCGGGGCTGGTCGACGGTCGTCAGCGAGATCGGCTGAGTCCCGGCGAGATGGACGTTGTCGTACCCGATGACCGAGAGGTCCTCGGGCACCCGCAGGCCCAGTTCGGCCGCGGCGGCGAGCACCCCGATCGCCACCGTGTCGTTCGCGGCGAAGATCGCGGTCGGGCGCGGGTCGCGGGTCAGCAGCCTGTGGGCCGCCTCCGCGCCGCCCTCCTCCGTGCACTCGCCCTGCTCGACCATGATGTACGGCGCCAGCGCGTGCCTGCGCATCGCCACCAGGTAGCCCTCGCACCGGAAGCGGCCGGAGGAGGAGCGGGCGCCCTCGATGTGGGCGATCCTGCGGTGGCCGAGCTCGACGAGATGGTCGATGGCCAGGCGGGCCCCGAGTTGGTCATCGTCCACGACGATGTCCACGCCGCCCAGTTCGATGTCGCGCTCGCCGACCACGACCGTTGGCGTGTAGCCGGTGGCCTCGATGAGGGTCTCGCTGGTCGGCGCGATGCCGAGCAGCACGAGGCCGTCGACCCGCAGTTCGAGGAACGCCTCAACCGCCTCGTCCTCGAACGCGGGATCCCACTGGCTGTTGCCGATGAGCAGCCTGAGCCCGTCGCCGTGCAGGCTCTCCTGCAGACCGTCGAGGAACTCGGCGTAGAACGGGTTGTGCAGGTCGGCGACGAGCGCGCCGACCAGGTGGGTGCGGCCTTCGACCAGGCTGCGCGCGACCGCGTTCGGCCGGTAGCCCAGTTCTCTGGCCGCCTGGAGTACGGCTTGCCTGCGATGTTCGCTGACGTGCGGCGATCCGCGCAGCACGAGCGATACCAGTGATTTCGAGACACCGGCGCGTTCGGCCACGTTGCGAATCGTGGGCCGCGGACGCGGTCCGACTCCGTCTTGCAGGATGGGGTCGGTGAACTCGCGGGCTCGGGTGACGGTGGTGTTGACCGGTGGTCCTGACATGGCTCTCCCCCGTGGTGTGGTGGATGGGCACCTGTCACTCAAAACGATCGAGTTCCGAATGAGGTACGGCTTGAGGCCAAGGGAACTCTGATCTTGATCGCGGCGTCGCCGTCTGATCGACTCCGCTAGGGTGCCGATCGTGGGGTCGACATCCGGGGCCATTGGGCGGGACAGGCCCGCGGCGCAGGGAGCGCGTCCCGCGCGGCGCAGGCTGAGCGTCGACCGGCGTCGTGAGGAGCTCATGGCGGCCGCCCTTGAGCTGTTCGGCGAGCGTGACGTGGAGGACGTCTCCGTCGACGACGTGGCCTCTGCGGCGGGCACGTCACGGGCCCTGGTCTACCACTACTTCGGCGGCAAGCAGGAGCTCTACGTCGCCGCGCTGAAGAGCGCGGCGGCCCAGCTCGAGGCGCGGCTCCAGCGAAGGGACGAAGGTCGTCCGCTGGATGAGCTGGCCGGAGGGCTGAGGCGCTACTTCGACTTCGTCGAGGAGCACGCGGCGGGTTTCACGGCACTGCTCAGGGGCGGGCCGGCCAACCGCAGCGGTGAGGTCGGCGAGATCGTCGACGGCGTGCGCCGCCGCCTGCTCCGCCTCATGACGAGACTGATGCGGGTCGACGAGCCTGGACCGGTCCTGCGCATCACGCTGCGTTCGTGGATCGCCTCGGTCGAGACGGCGGGTCTCGACTGGCTGGAGCACCGGGACGTCGAACGGCATGCGATTGAGCGCATGCTGGCAGAGCACATGATGGCGATGCTCGGTGTGGCGGCGAAGCACGATCCACAGGTCGAGCAGCTGCTGAAGAACCTGGTTCGCGGTCACACGCCGTAGCCGTCCTGCCGGATCTGGCGTGCCTGCGGGCCGTGTCGACGTGAGACCTGCCCGGATCGGGTGAGCGCGGGCGAGTCGCGTCGGCAAAGACCCCTGGGAGCCCGTGGGAGCCGGTGGGGATTCGCGGGAGCCGTACGGGACGATGTGGGGCGGCGCCGGGCGGGCGGCGCCGCTCCCCACATAACCCGTGTGGCCTTACGCGCTCACGGTGTGAGCGCGTACTTGGATCCCCCCTAGGTCCGTGACGGCCCCCGTCTTATTCGGAGCGCTGTTGCGGAATCCCCGCGAGCAGCGCGCGAACCTCGGTCTCCCGGTAGCGGCGGTGTCCACCCAGTGTGCGGATGGACGTGAGTTTGCCCGCCTTGGCCCACCGGGTAACGGTCTTGGGATCGACCCGGAACATGGTTGCGACCTCTGCCGGGGTGAGCAGCGGCTCTGCCTCGGGTGTACGAGCTGACATTTGTGCGGCCTCTCCTCCATGTGGACCGGCGACAGCGATCCTGCGACTTGACGCTTGTCACGGATGTGTCCCCCTATGACCCCTTGCGTGCGGCTGTTCGGGCCATATGCGGCATCACCCGATGTGACCATACAGCCACGTAGAGCGATTGGCGAGCCTTTGAGTGGCTCATCTCTCTTGTGCACCTGTTGTTGTCACGCTCGGTGATTCTAGCGACACGTTTCGTGGTATCGCAGTGAAAACGGCAAACTACTCAGTTCGTAGACGTGTCGCCGGTCATCGACCAACCTACTTATGCAGGTCAGAGGGATGATTTGCGACTCAGTTTGCTGATTCGAGAAGTTGTATTGATCTCCAGCGGAGAATCACCCGCTGGTACATGGCGAAGGCCAACTCTTCCTCGCCGTTCTCCAGACCCGTCAGGGCCGCCGCGATCTCCGCGACGGACTGGTCGGCCTGGAGCTTCTCATCCTCCATCAGGTGGACGATGCCGCCGTAGTCGAGCTCGACGAGCGAGTGCGGGTGGAACTCCTCGAGCCAGCGCGCGACCTCCTCGACCTCGGCGGTCACCGCGACCTCGCCGATCTGCCTGCGGATGACCTGCAGGGCGCGGGCGCTGCGCCGCCTGGCGTGGGCCATGGACGTCACGTAGATCAGGTTTCGGGTGGTCGTCGTGCCTTCTGGGTCTCGCTCGCCGTCGAGCACGAGCCAGCGTTCGTTGCCGTCGAAGGGGACGAACCACGACGTGGGAACGTGCCATGTCGAGGTGCGGATGTGGGTGCGGAGCGCGGCGGAGCCGCCGCGCCGCTTGAACCTGTCGAAGTCGTCGGCCGTCTGCTCGGCGATGGAGATCGGCACGAACCGTTCCATCAGCCTGGCGGGGGTGGCCCCGCGAAAGCGCGAGAAAGCCAGCCATGACCTCAGTCTGCTCTGCCATGGGCAGACATAGAGGGTGTCCTCAATGCGCCTGAGATAGGCGTTGGGGCTCTCCTGTGCGGGGGCGGGGGTGGGAGGCACCCCCAGGAGGCGGCGTACGGCCTCACCGTGTTCGGCGTGGAGCGCGCCCGCGCGACGGGGCCGGTCGGTGGCCTCGGCGTAGGCGGCCCATGAGGAGCGTTCCGGCGGGGCGAACGCGGTCAGCGGTTCGTAGACACGGAGGTACGCGGCATAGGGCAGCACGACCGCATCGTGTCACGAAGGACGTGTTGTTGTCCGGTATCGACCTCGTGCGGGCTGTGTCGTCGCCTCCCGTGTCTCGGCTGATGAGAAGCCGGGCCTTCCCCCGTGGTTCTGTACGGAGTTCTAGCTACGCTGAGACCGATCTCCGCCGCAACGGAGCGGCGGACCGGACGACCGGGAGCACCACCGTGACCGACGTCTTCGGGCTGTCCCACAAGGACATCAGCCCAGTAAGCGGCCAGGCAAAGCACGAACAGGTCATCTTCTGCGCCGACGAGCGCAGCGGCCTCCACGCGATCATCGCGATCTACAACACCGCCCTCGGCCCGAGCCTGGGTGGCACCAGGTTCTACCCCTACGGGAGCGAGCAGGCGGCCCTGGCCGACGTGCTCAACCTCTCACGGGCGATGGCCTACAAGAACGCCCTGGCCGGGCTCGACCTCGGTGGCGGCAAGGCCGTCATCATCGGGGATCCCACGAAGGACAAGAGCGAGGCGCTGCTGCGCGCCTACGGCCGCTTCGTGCAGTCCCTCGGAGGTCGATACTTCACCGCGTGTGACGTCGGCACCTACAGCGAGGACATGGACATCGTGGCCCGCGAGAGCTCCTATGTGACCGGCCGTACGGTGGCCAACGGCGGAGCGGGCGACTCCTCGATCCTGACCGCCTACGGCGTGTTCCAGGGCATGCGGGCCGCCGCGGAGCACGTCCACGGCACGCCGACGCTGCGCGGCAGGCGGGTCGGTGTCGAGGGGGTCGGCAAGGTCGGCCACCGTCTGGTCGACCATCTCGTCGAGGACGGCGCCGAGGTCGTGATCTGCGACGTCAGCGAGCAGGCCGTCGAGCGGGTCCGCCTGCGGCACCCCCAGGTCGAGGTGGTCGCGGACCAGTTCGCGCTGACCGGCTCCGACATCGACGTCTACGCGCCGTGCGCCCTCGGCGGGGCGCTGGACGACGAGACGGTCGCCAGGCTACGGGCGAAGATCGTGTGCGGCGGGGCGAACAACCAGCTCGCGCACCCGGGGGTCGAGAAGGAGCTCGCCGACCGCGGGATCCTCTACGCGCCCGACTACGTGGTCAACTCCGGCGGCGTCATCCAGGTGGCCGACGAGATCCACGGGTTCGACATGGACCGAGCCAAGGCAAAGGCCACCCAGATCTACGACACGACTCTCAAGATCTTCGCGACGGCGGCCGAGGATGGCGTTCCGCCGGCCGTCGCAGCCGATAGGCTAGCGGAGCGCAGAATGTCGGAAGTCGGGCGAATTAGGGGCATTTGGCTGGGCCGCTAGCCCCTCACGCCCATACGGCGTACCGAGCCGGGCGTAAAACAGGTACGGTTGTAGTCGAACGAGAGCTGACGCCTCAAGTCAGGTGGCGTCAGTGCGTGGTGCGTTAGCGACGAGGGGTCGGGCACGACCCCACACGAGGGGGTCGAGCCAATGGGGCGCGGCCGAGCAAAGGCCAAGCAGGTCAAGGTTGCTCGCCAGCTGAAGTACAACAGCGGTGGCACTGATCTTGAGCGTCTTCGCGACGAGCTCGGAGTCAGAGACGACTCCAACCACAATGACGACGCCAACGACTCCTACGATGAACTGGCTGATCGGTACGCCGATTACGCCGATGACTTCGGCTCCGGAGACGACCGCGACGACGGGACGTCCGGCCGACGTTAGGCGGCTTCACAACGAGCACGAGTGAGAGCACCCGGTGGTTGAAAGGCCACCGGGTGTTTTCTCCGTGTCATAATTCCAGGCAGCGTTCCGGTGAACCGGAGCGCTGTCCGGCGTTTCCACCTACAGACCGGGCGCAGTCCGTGAGTCGTTCCGAGTTCCGTGCCTCCGTGTCCTGCCGGGGATGCTGGGGATGCCGCCCCCGGCGGCGCGGTTCCCTATCATCCCGCTGGATTGGCTTCGGCTGTCGCGCCGGTACGGCGAGCGGTGGCGTCGGCCTGTCCGGCGCCCGTGAGCATCGCGTGACCAGGATTCCGTGACGCCGCACCACGGGAATCCGGCGATTCCCGTGGTCGGGCCGTACGGTCCAGCGGTGGGTCGCTGATCGGCCGGGCACGCTCTAGCGGTAGCGGGCCACGCCCGTGCCGGGGACGACCTCGCCGAGCACCCAGGCGGGCAGGCCACGCTCCGTGAGCAGGGCCAGAGCCGGGTCGACGGAGTCCTGCGGGACGATCGCCACCATGCCGACACCCAGGTTGAAGGTGCGGTCCATGTCGGCCTGCGCGACCTTCCCGTGCCCGGCCAGCAGCTCGAAGACGGCGGGCGGGGTCCAGGAGGAGCGGTCGAGCACGGCGTTCAGCGTCGGCGGGAGGGAACGCGACAGGTTGCCCTCGAGGCCGCCGCCGGTGATGTGCGCGTAGGCGTGGACCTCCGTCGCGCGGGCCAGCGCCAGGCAGTCCAGGGAGTAGATCCTGGTCGGCTCAAGCAACTCCTCACCGAGCGTACGGCCCAGCTCGGCGGGCTCGTCCTCCAGCGAGAGCCCGGCGTGCTTGATGATGTGCCGGACCAGCGAGTAGCCGTTCGAGTGCACGCCGGAGGAGGCGAGCGCCAGCACCACGTCGCCCTCGCGGACCCGGTCCCGGCCGAGCATCTCGTCGGCCTCGACCACACCGGTCGCCGCGCCGGCCAGGTCGTAGTCGTCGACGCCCATGGCCCCGGGGTGCTCGGCCGTCTCACCGCCGACGAGGGCGCAGCCCGCCAGACGGCAGCCCTCCGCGACCCCGCCGACGATCTCGGCGATCCGTTCCGGGACGACCTTCCCGCAGGCGATGTAGTCGGTCATGAAGAGCGGCTCCGCGCCGCAGACCACCAGGTCGTCCACGACCATGCCGACCAGGTCGATGCCGATCGTGTCGTGCTTGCCGAGCTGCTGCGCCAGCATGACCTTGGTGCCGACCCCGTCGGTCGAGGTGGTCAGCAGCGGTCGCCGGTAGCCCAGCAGCGCCGAGGCGTCGAACAGACCCGCGAAGCCACTGGCGTCGTCCACGACCTCGGGCCGCCTCGAACGCGCAACCTTCGACTTCATCAACTCGACGGCGCGCTCGCCCGCATCGATGTCCACGCCGGCAGCGGCATAACTGGTCATGAGGTCTCCTTCGCCGATTCGGTGACCGAGGTGCTCAGCAGCCTCAAAGCTTGGCCTCCAGGACGTACTTGCCCACGTTGTCCTGGTCGATGGCGATGGGGTACTCGCCGTCGAAGCAGGCACGGCAGAGCCGCTCAGCGGGGATCGTGGTCGCCCCGGTCAGGCCCTCGAGCGAGATGTATCCGAGCGAGTCGGCGCCCAGGGAGGCGCGGATCTCCTCGACGCTGAGCGAACCGGCGATCAGCTCGGCCCGGGTGGCGAAGTCGATGCCGTAGAAGCACGGCCAGGAGACCGGCGGCGAGGAGATCCGGACGTGGACCTCTCTGGCGCCCGCCTCGCGCAGCATCTTGACGATCGCCCGCTGGGTGTTGCCGCGCACGATGGAGTCGTCGACGACGACCAGGCGCTTGCCCGCGACGACCTCCTTCAGCGGGTTGAGCTTCAGGCGGATGCCGAGCTGACGGATCGTCTGGGACGGCTGGATGAAGGTCCGGCCGACGTAGGAGTTCTTGACCAGGCCCTGGCCGTACGGGATGCCGCTCTCCTCGGCGTAGCCGACGGCGGCGGGCGTGCCGGACTCCGGCGTCGGGATGACCAGGTCGGCCTCGACGGGGTGCTCGCGGGCCAGCACCCGGCCGACCTCGACGCGGGTCGTCTGCACGCCGCGCCCGGCGATCGTGGTGTCGGGGCGGGCCAGGTAGACGTACTCGAACAGGCAGCCCTTGGGCTCGGCGACCGCGAACTTGCGGGAGCGCACGCCCCGCTCGTCGATGGTGATCAGCTCGCCCGGCTCGATCTCGCGCACGAAGGTCGCGCCCACGATGTCCAGCGCGGCGGTCTCCGAGGCGACGACCCAGCCGCGCTCGAGGCGGCCGAGCACCAGCGGGCGGATGCCCTGCGGGTCACGGGCCGCGTACAGCGTCCGCTCGTTCATGAAGACGAGCGAGTAGGCGCCCTTGACCTGGGGAAGCAGCTCGGCGGCTGCGTCCTCGATGGGCTGGCTGCGGTCCTGGGCCAGCAGCGACGTCAGCACCTCGGTGTCGGTGGTCGCCCTGGTCGAGCCGGGGGCGAGCCGCCGGGACAGCTCTGGAGTGTTGATCAGGTTTCCGTTGTGGGCGAGCGCGAGGCCGCCGTCCTCGGTCGAGCTCAGCGTCGGCTGGGCGTTCTCCCAGACGCTCGACCCGGTGGTCGAGTAACGGCAGTGCCCGATCGCCAGGTGACCGCGGAGGGTCCCGAGGATCGACTCGTCGAAGACCTGGGCCACCAGACCCATGTCCTTGTAGACGAGGATGCGGCTGCCCTCGCTGACCGCGATGCCCGCGGACTCCTGACCGCGGTGCTGCAACGCATACAGCCCGTAGTAGGTGAGTTTGGAGACTTCCTCCCCGGGTGCCCAAACACCGAAGACGCCACACGCGTCCTTCGGGGCTCGGTCACGGGGGTCAAGGTCATGGCTCAGATGGCCGTCGCCCTTCAGCACATGCTTCAGTCTAGGTCGGCCTCTTCGCTGCTCGAACCCGGGGGCCATGTCCGGAGTCTGTAGCACTGTTACCGAACAATCGTCAGTGTTTTGCCGTGTCGGCCTGTTTCAGGGGAAAGAGCCGGGGGAGTGTGAGGTATCCGGCATGCCTACACGTCGGGAGAGTGGACGTGACAACACCCGAGGACCCGAACCAGCCTGATCCGCGGCGGGACCGGCGGCCCGAAGGGGAGGAAGCAGGCCGGGAGCGACCTCCCGCCTCCGAGGAGACGATGGGCCCCGGCGAGCCGGACGAGCCCGCTCCGTGGTCCCCGGAACCCAGGGAGCCGATACCGGAGGAACCCGCTCCCTGGTCCCCGCGGCCGAAGGAACCGGTACCGGAAGAGCCGGTTCCGGGAAGGCCGCTGCCCGGAGAGCCGCCGGGGGAGAGGCCCCCGGGGGAGCCGATCTCCACGCCCGGCGAGCCGTCGCTGCCGGGCCATCCCGACGTGCCGACCGCTCCCGAGATTCCCCAGCCCGTTCAGGCGGATCCCGACGCCACCGCGGTGTTCGGGGCGCCCGTCACCCCCGCCGAGGGGGCTCCGCCTTCGTCGCAGCCCTCCTACCCGGTGCCGGACGCGTACGGCCAGCCGAGCCAGTACGGCCGGTCAGGTCAGTACGGCAGGCCCGATGAGGGCATTTCCGGTGCCAGTCCGTATGGGGGCCAGGGGTACACCGGCGCCCACGCGAGCCCATCCGACCAGCCGGGCCAGCCGGGGCAATCCGACCAGCCAGGTCAGTCCGACCGGCCAGGTCAGCCGGGTCAGCCAGGTCAATCGGACCAGCCAGGTCAACCGGGCTGGTCCGACCGTCCCGGCGACCGGCCAGAGGAGCCGTACACCCCGCCGTCCGCCCCCTCCCCGCCCCAGCAACCCGCCGAGGGCCAGGGCACTCCGTACGGGCAGGGCACTCCGTACGGGCAGGGGTACCCGGGCGCCCAGCCGTACCCGCCCCAGCAGAGCCCGCCGTACCAGGCTCCGCTCTCGCCGGGAGGTCCCGGGTATCCGGGCGGCCCCGGCTACCCGGCGCCGTACCCGGCGCCTCCGGGCGGGCCGTGGGGCGCGCGTCCGCAGGGCGGCGGGCTGGGCACCGCGTCGCTCGTGCTGGGCATCGTGAGCATCTTCCTGCTCGTGGTGTGCGGCATCGGCGTGCTGACGGCCATCGTCGGTCTGATCGTCGGAATCGCCGCGCTCGTCAAGAAGTCCAACCGTGGCCGCGCGTGGACGGGCATCATCCTGAGCGCGCTGACCCTGATCATCGCCGTTGCGCTGCTGAGCTGGGTCAGCAGCAAGGTGGGCGACTGCATGAACTTGCCGCCCGAGCTTCAGCAGCGCTGCATCCAGGACCGCTTCGGCCTGCAGGTCCAGAGCACGCCGTAACAGGAGGCCGCCGGGGGGACGGGGCGCCGTTTCCGCCCATCGCACCGCGCGATGGGCGGGCGGGGTGTCATCCGACGGAGGCAGCGGAGGCATCCGACGGGGCTGTCACCTGAGGGAGGCGCCCGACGGGCGGGGGCATCAGAGGGGGAGGTAGTCGGACAGGTCGGCCCTGCTCCCGCTCGCCGCGATCTTCCCATCAGCCGTCGCCTGCGCCCACGTCAGACGCCCCGTGGCCAGTTCGAGCCAGGTGAGCGCGTCGGTCTCCACCACGTTCGGCGGGGTGCCCCGGGTGTGGCGGGGGCCCTCGACGCACTGCACCGCGGCGTACGGCGGGACCCGCACCTCGACGGTCCGTCCGGGAGCCGAGGTGGCCAGCCGGTCGAGCAGGTGCCGTACGGCGAACCGGGTGACCTCCCGCTCGGGGTGGATCTGGCGGTCATAGGCCCGCAGCACCGCGGCGACGCACGCCCCGAGGAGCTCGGCGAGCCCTCCGTGACCGTCGTACGCCGGTTCGTCGAGCGCGATGAGCTGGGCGTCCAGCGCCGCGCCGACCTTGGCGGGGTCTGGTTTGTGAGGTGGCACGTCCCCATAATGCCCGCCCCGCGTCCCCGGGATTTCACCACTCCGTCCACCGAGTCAGGACGATCGCGACAAACGCTTCACCAAACCGGCAAACGTCGTTCACCTCAGGTTCCGCTGGCGCCCGTAGCGTCCGGCCGAAACGACCGTACGCCCTTTGGAGGATCCTGTGGCGAACCTGTCACCGCGCAGACTGCTCCCGCTGCTCACGACCCCTCACAAGGGCGGTCGGAGCGCACTGACCTGTCAGTTCCGCTGCGGTAACCAGTGTGCGCACGACGTGTCGAACACCAGCGACAACGCCTACTTCGGCGACGTGGTCGCCGAGGCGGTGTCGCGCCGCGGCATGCTGCGCGCGGGCGCCCTCGGCGCGCTCGCGATCGGCGTCGGGGCCGTCACGGCGGCCCCGGCCCTGGCAGACCCGGGCGCCGGTTCGGGCGCGGAGGGGCAGGAGGCCGCGGAGACCCTCGGGTTCGGCAACGGAGGCAACGGAGGCCGGGGCGGGCTCGGCTTCACCGCCGTTCCGCCGAACACCGACGACAAGGTGACGGTCCCCGAGGGCTACGAGACGGCGCCCATCGTGCGCTGGGGCGACCCGGTGCTGCCCGACGCCCCCGCGTTCGACTTCGAGAACCAGACCGCGGCCGCGCAGGCCAAGCAGTTCGGCTACAACAACGACTTCGTCACCTTCTTCCCGCTGGGCGTCCAGCGCGGCCTGCTCTGGGTCAACCACGAGTACACCGACGAGAACCTGATGTTCCGCGGCTACACCAACGGCAACGCCGCGACCGAGGAGCAGATCAAGATCGCGCTGGCGGCGCACGGCGGCTCGGTGGTCGAGATCGAGCGGGTCGGCAGGACCGGCCAGTGGAAGCTGGTCACGCAGGGCCGCCGCCGCTACAACCGCCGCATCACCGCGCAGACCCCGATGAGGTTCACCGGGCCCGCCGCGGGCAGCGACCTGCTGAAGACTCCCGCCGACCCGGCGGGCACCACCCCCGTCGGCACGCTCAACAACTGCGCGGGCGGTACGACCCCGTGGGGGACGGTGCTGAGCGGGGAGGAGAACTTCAACCAGTACTTCGTCAACGGCAACGGCGTGCCCGAGGCGCAGAAGCCCTTCCTCACCCGGTACGGCGTGAGCCCCACGACCGGCATCCCGAGCGGCAACCGCAGGTTCGACCGGGTCGAGGAGCGCTTCGACCTGGCCAAGCAGCCCAATGAGATCAACAGGTTCGGGTGGATCGTGGAGATCGACCCGTTCGACCCCGACTCGACCCCGGTCAAGCGCACCGCCCTCGGCAGGCTGGCCCACGAGGGCGCGACCACCACCCTGGCCAGGGACGGCAGGGTCGTGGCCTACATGGGAGACGACTCCCGCTTCGAGTACATCTACAAGTTCGTCTCGAAGAAGCGCTACATCCCCGGCTTCGACCGCCACAACCGGACGCTGCTGGACGAGGGCACCCTGTACGTCGCGAAGTTCACCGGTGACAGCCCGGCGGCGGAGATCGACGGCAGCGGCAAGCTCCCCGCCGACGGCCAGTTCGACGGCTCCGGGCAGTGGATCCCGCTGGTCACCGGCAACGTCTCGCACGTGCCCGGCATGACCGCGCAGGAGGTCCTCGTCTACACCCGGGTCGCGGCGGACAAGGTCGGCGCGACCAAGATGGACCGCCCCGAGGACGTGGAGCGCAACCCGGTCACCGGTGGCGTCTACGTGGCGCTGACCAACAACACCAACCGGACCCCGGCCCAGGTCGACGAGGCCAACCCGCGCCCCGCGAACAAGCACGGTCACATCCTGGAGATCGCGGAGCTCCGCAACGACGCCGGTGCCACGACCTTCGCCTGGTCCCTGCCGCTGGTCTGCGGTGACCCGAACGACCCCGCGACCTACTTCGGCGGGTTCGACAAGACCAAGGTCTCCCCGATCTCCTGCCCGGACAACGTCGCCTTCGACGCGGACGGCAACCTCTGGATCGCCACCGACGGCAACCAGCTCGGCGCCAACGACGGCCTGTTCGCCATGCCGGTGCGCGGTCCCGAGCGCGGCCACCTGAGGCAGTTCCTGAGCGTCCCGGTCGGCGCGGAGACCTGCGGCCCCCTGGTCAGCCCCGACCAGCGCAGCGTCTTCACGGCCATCCAGCACCCGGGCGAGACCAACGGGGCGACCCCCGAGGCGCCGACCAGCCACTGGCCCGACGGCGGCACCAGCCAGCCCCGTCCCGCCGTCGTGGTGACCTGGCACAAGCAGGGCAGGAAGGTCGGCTCCTGATCCCGTGATCTCGGTACCGCCCGCGCCCCTCCCCTGAAGTAGGCGCGAGCCAATCCTCTGGGCGGGGTCCAGGGGACGGGCGCGGGCGGTACCGCCCTTTCCTCACTCGGCCGCCACCGGTACGGCGGTCCGCTCCGCCGGGGCGGTTTCCGTCTCGTGCGCGGCCCGGGACGGGCGCAGGGAGAACAGGCTGACCGGCACTCCGACCAGCACGATGAGCGCCGCGACCACGAGGGTCGACTGGTAGGCCTCAAGGAAGGCCGTCAGCGGTCTGGCGCCGCCCGCCAGGATCGTCGTCTGCCTGCCGTTGAGGATCGCCCCGAGGACCGTGATCCCGAGCAGGCCGAAGATCTCCCGCGAGACGTTCAGCACGCCCGCGGCGATTCCGGCGCGCTCGGCGGGAAGCATGCCCAGGACGGTCGTGGTGATCGGCACGAGCAGCCCGCCGCCCAGCCCGTAGACCAGGAACCACGGCAGCAGGTCCCCGAACGTGCCTCCCTGTCCGACGAAGGAGATCCCGAAGATCGCCCCGGCCATCAGCAGGAGTCCGGCCGCCACGGTCCGCGCGGTTCCGAGGAGGCGGCTGATCCGGGGGGCGAGGGCGGCGGTCACGGCCATCAGCAGCGCCATCGGCACGAACGACTCCCCGGCCTCAAGAGGTGAGAAGCCCAGCACGTTCTGCAGGTAGAGCGCGGTGAAGAAGTAGATCCCGAACACGCCGAACGCCCACAATCCCATGGAGAGCATGCCCCCGCTGACCACCCGCGACCTGAACAGCGACAGGTCGATCATGGGCTCCCGGCTCCTGCCCTCGATTACCGTGAACGCCAGCGCCGCGGCGACGGCCAGTCCCAGCGCGCCCAGGATCTCCGGTGAGGTCCATCCGGCCCGCTCGCCCTCGATGAGCGCGTAGGTCAGCGCGAACAGCGTCAGGCTCGACGTGACCAGGCCGGGGACGTCGAGGCTGCGCCGTACCCGGTCCTGCGGAGCCACCCTGATCGCCCAGAGGCCGAGCCCGAGCGTCACGAGCCCGATGGGCACGTTGATCAGGTAGATCCAGCCCCACCGCCAGTTCTCGCTGATGAACCCGCCGGTCAGCGGCCCGAGGGCCAGCGCGAGCGCGCCGACCGCGCTCCACAGGCCGATCGCCGTCCCACGCTCCCTCTCGTCGGGGAAGACCGATCTGATGAGGGCGAGCGCGGTCGGCGTCAGGAGCGCGGCGCCGACGCCCTGCACCGCCCTGGCGGCGATCAGGGCCGTGCCGTTGTCGGCAAGTCCGGCGGCGAGCGAGGCCGCCGTGAACACGCCGAGCCCGATCATGAAGATCCGCCGTCGCCCGAACAGGTCCGCCAGGCGCCCGCCGACCAGCATCAGCCCGGCGAAGACCAGGATGTAGCCGCTGACGATCCATTCCAGCCCCGAGATGCTCAGCCCGAGGTCCCGCTGGATCGTCGGCAGCGCGACGTTCACCACGTTGTTGTCGAGGTAGGTCATGAACGTCCCGAGCGAGATCGCTCCCAGCGCCCACCACCTGCGGTCAGCCGTCATCTCCACTCCTATACGTCGTACCTGTACGGCGTACATGTACACGGCATAGTTGAACGTGTACGGCGTATAGTTGTCAACCGTGATGGGAAAACTGACTCGTGAGGCGGTCGTCGAACAGGCGCTGCGGATCGGTGACGCCGAGGGACTCCAGGCGGTGACCATCAGGCGGCTCGCCCAGGACCTGGGCGTCACGCCGATGGCGCTCTACTGGCACTTCAAGAACAAGGAGCAGCTGACCGTCGGCATGGCCGACCACCTGGTCTGCGGCTTCGTGGTCGCGGAGGACCACACCAGGCCGTGGGACGAGCAGCTCCGCGGGCTCGTCACGGGCCTGATCCGTGTGCTGCGGCGGCACCCGTGCGCCGCGTCCGTGCTGGAGGAGGTGGACCAGATGGAGGTGCCGAACTTCCTGCGGGTGTGGGACACCGCCCTCGGCCTGATCCGGCGGGCCGGGTTCACCCCCGAGGAGAGCTGCCTGATCTCCAAATATCTTCTCCGGGGAACGGCCACCCTCGCCGCCGGGCCGGTGAACCGCAGACAGGGCAGGACGGAGCAGGAGGTGGCCGAGTCCGCCCGCGTCAAGCGGATCACCTTCCAGTCGCTGCCCCAGGACGCCTACCCGCACATCGTGGAGATGGCCGCCCCGCTCGCCGAGGGCTCCGCCGCCGAGGTCTACGACACCTTCGGGGTCGACCTCCTGATGAGCGGCATCAAGGCGCTGGCGGCGTGCCGTACCGAGGGCTCGCTACCGTGAGGCGGCTCGCTCGCCGTCGTGGAGTTCGGTCTCGGCGGGGCGTGACCTCGTGGGGCGGGCCAGGACGGCGGCCAGGGCGCCCGCGAGCGCGACGGCGAACAGCACGGCGTACGTCCGCTGGAAGCCGTCCATGAGCTGCCCGACGGCCACCGGTGAGACGCTGGACAGCGTCCCGGCGTAGACCTGGCCGCGGAGTTCGGCGGAGACCGCGCTGGTCAGGACGCTCAGCGTGACGGCGACGCTGAGCACGACCCCGACGTTTATCACCATCAGCCGGAAGCCGTTCACCACACCGAGACTCCCGCTGGGGAGCGCGGCCATGACCTGGGTGGTGTTCCCGGTCAGGAAGACGCCGCTGCCGCCGCCGCACAGCAGGAGCCCGATCCCCACGATCCAGTACGGCGTCGCCGGATCGGTGGTCAGCATCAGCACCCCCATCCCCGTCGTGCTCATCAACGACCCCCCGATGGACAGGGCGTACGGCGAGACCCGGCGGCCGAGCGCGCCCGCGATCGGCGAGGCGATCCCCAGGCCGATCGGGAGCGGCAGCACGCTCAGGGCCGCGGTGACGGCGTCGACGCCCCTGGCCGCCTGGAAGTAGAGGGCGACGAGCAGGATCAGCGCGGAGCGGGCCAGCGCGTTGCAGAAGGACGCGGTGTTGGCGAAGGCCAGCATGCGCTGGCCGAACAGCCGCAGGTCGAGCACCGGATGCGAGACCCTGCGCTCGACGAGGAACAGGATCGGGGTCAGGACCGCGACGATCGCGGCCCCCGCGATCACGACGGGACTGGACAGGCCCCGGGACCCTGCTTCGGACAGCGCGACGAGCGCGGCCGACATCACGGCGAAAACGAGCAGGTTGCCGAGCACGTCCACCGGCTCACGGGGTCCGCGCGGCATCCCACGCAGGATGAACGCCCCCCAGACGGCGGCGACCAGCGCGGGAGGCACGTTCACCCAGAAGATCCACTGCCAGCCCGCCGCCTGCGCGACGAGGCCGCCCAGCGTGGGGCCGGTGAGCTGGGCGACGGAGAGGGTGCCGATGTAGACGCCCATGCCCTGGCTGAGCCGGTCGGGCGGGAAGGCGTCCGTGATGATCACGGTCCCGTTGGCCAGGATCATCGCCGATCCGATGGCCTGGAGCACCCGCATCGCGATGAGGAACCAGACGTTCGGCGACAGGCCCGCCAACAGCGACGCGACCGCGAAGAGGGCGAATCCCGTCAGGTAGACCTCCCTGCGCCCGAGCAGGTCGGCCACCCGGCCGAAGAACACCAGGGTCGCGGTGTTGACGAGCAGGAACGCCAGCAGGATCCATCCCGAGGCGAACGCGTCCGCGTGGAAGTGCCTGACCACCTCGGGCAGCGCCACGTTGAGCGTGCTTCCCGAGATGCCGATGAGCAGCATCCCGAGGCTGGTCACCGAGCAGACGCGCCAGGCGTAACGGAGTTTTGAGGTGTATTCGAGGGAACCTGGCACGTCCTGGGGAATGGCGACCATATATCCCAGTTTGACCTACTCCCGTTTTCGGCGGGGAAGCAGGTTCACCAGGTGGGACCCTGGGGCTGACGACCACGGCCGCTCCGGCGTCAGCAGACGTCGTCCCCCAGCCCCGCCTCGTGGGCGAGCAAGCTCGCCTGCGTGCGGTTGGGCAGGTCGAGTTTGTCCAGCAGGCGGGAGATGTAGCTCTTGACGGTCGTCTCGGACAGGAACAGCCTTCCGGCGATCTCGCTGTTGGTCAGTCCTTGGCCCAGGCAGGCCAGCACCTGCCGCTCCCGTTCGCTGAGTGCGGCGACCTTCCGTTGTGCCGCCCGCTGATGGCCGCTTGCCCGGTCCGAGGAGGCGATCAGCCGTCTGGCCGCCGTCGCGGACAGCACGGTGTGTCCGTCGGCTGCCACCTTGATCAGGCTGAGCAGGTCCTCGGGCGGTGTGGACTTCACCAGGAATCCGCTGGCGCCGGCCTTCAGGGCGTTGAGCACGTGGGTGTCGGAGTCGAACGTGGTGAGCGCCACGACCGTCGGCGGTGACCGCATGGCGCAGATCTCGGCGGTTGCGGTGATCCCGTCGACCCCGGGCATCCTGATGTCCATGAGCACGACGTCGGGCTGTCCGCGCAGCACCGCCTCCACGGCCTCGGCACCGTCCTCGGCCTCGCCGACCACGTTCACGTCAGGGCTCGTCGCGAGGATCGTCCGCAGGTGGCTGCGGACCATGGGATCGTCGTCGACCAGTAGCACCTTGATCATTCGGTGTCCCGCTCCCCACGTGTGGGCACGGCCTCGGGGAGCTCCGCCGAGACCCGGAATCCACCACGGGCAGTCGCTCCCGCGGTGAAGGTGCCGCCGAGCAGCCCCACCCGCCGCCTGAGCCCCTCCAGGCCGACGGCCGACCCGCTGGCGGTCAGAGAGGGGTCGGGCGGGCCGTCGGGCCGGGTGTTTTCCACGGTGACGCGCACCGAGCCGTGCCGGTGACTCATCTCGACGGCGATTTCCGCTCCAGGCGCGTGCTTGCGCGCGTTCGTCAGCGACTCCTGAACGACACGGTATACGGCGCGGGCGATGGCGGGAGACGCCGTCCCGGATTCCCCGGTGACGCGCAGCGTGGCACCCGCGCTCGAGACCAGCTCGCCGACGCCGTCGGAGAGCGGAACATCACGGCCGGGTGGCGCCTCGACGGGGCGGTCGTCGCCCCGTCGCAGGATGCCGATCAGGTCGCGTAGCTCGGTCAGCGTACGCTCCCCGGCCTGTCGGATCTGCTCGGCGGCGGCACGTACGCCGTCGTCGGCGGTGGAGACGCGCAGGGCGCCGGCGTGCAGGACGATCTCGGTGACGTGGTGGGTGACGATGTCGTGCATCTCGGCCGCCAACCGCTGCCGCTCGCCGAGCTTGGCCTGTTCGGCCGACAGGTGCCGTTCCCGCTCGGCGATCTCGGCCCGCTCCCGCAGGGAGCGCAGCAGCTCGCGCCGCGTTTTGACGTACAGGCTCAGCAGCAGCGGAACGGTGGCGGAAAGGCCCGCGTACAGCCACACCCAGTTGAGCGTCCACGGGCGAACGGCCATGAGGGCGAACAACGCGGCGAAGGCCAGCGCCTCGCGGCGAGACAGCGCCGTGGCCAGGTTCCACAGCAACGCCGGGATACCGGCGGCCAGCGTGATCGGTGTGAGTGGGCGCATCGGCGCGAGGAGCCCCGGCGCGACGGACTCTCCCAGCGACACAAGCGCCGCGGTGGCGAGCACCGAAACGGCCACCGTTCGAGGGATCGCCGAGACGACGATCAGGCAGGTGTCGACGATCAAGCTGATGGCCAGTCCGGCTGACGGGCCCAGCGCGCCCGTCGTGCGCTGACCGATCATGAACAGGGCGACGTCGCACGCGGCGAAGGCCGTCGCCGCGGCGGCCTTGAAGCCGTACGACATCGTTGCCCGACCGTGAACGACCGATCTCACAGCGTTATTTTCCCGTCGAGGTCGATCTTGTCCCAGAACCCGCAGGCATGGTCGATCGCCGGTGTGCTGACGGCCGTGCCGCCCGCCTTCTCAGTGAACAGATGGGCCTTCCCTTCCCCCCGCCGCCATCGAGGCCACGACTTCTCCCAGGCCGATGGGCGGCCGCTGTGGGCGAACGCGGCCCAGGCGGCGACCATGTCCCCGGCCACTGCTCTCTGCGCCTCGGTCAGCGGTATGGGCTTGCCGTCGTAGCTGATCGGTTTGTCTTTGACCTCGAAGAGATACGGCAGCTCCGCACCATGCGAGGCCCCGGCGGGAAAGCCGGGCAGGGATGGAAAGAGCGGCGGCGCGCTGGCGTCGGCGAACTCGTAGGCGTAGACCTCCGTGCGGCGGGCGAGGGCGTGATCGGCCCGCACGTGAGGACAGGCGAAAATGGCGTCGGTGTAGGAAGCGGCCCACGCCTGCGCCGCGCTCGGGTAGTCCGCCCGGCGATACCTGCGCGCCACCTCGTCGGCCTTGTCGCCGAACCCTTGGACGAAGAAGGCACGCAGGTTCTGATCCGTGATCGGCTGGCCCAGGAAGGTGAACAGGCTGGCGAAAGCCAGCGCCTCGTCCCGGGTGTGCCCCGACATCACCGGAACCCGATGGAAGGCACCGCTTTGCAGCGCCTTGGGCGGGGCGACAGGCAGAGTGCGCCCTCCGTACGTCGCCGCGGCGGTGTACCCGGTCAGGCCCAGCAGCTCGGCGGCGGAGCGGGCGCGCAGGCAGGCCAAGGCCTTCGCCTCATCCGGGCAGCCCACCTGGGCGGCTCCCGTGCGGGAGGCGGCGTGGCCCTCCTTCAGGGAACGCCAGAAAGGCACCGCGGGTGAGCCCGGCCCGGCCGCGTTCGGCAACAACGCGGTTCCGCACGAACCGCTCTGCATGATCACCTTGGCGAACAGCCCCTTGCCGCCGGGCGAGGTCAGTTGCCCGCACACCGCGATGCCACCGCCGGATTCGCCGAACAACGTCACATTGTCTGGATCTCCACCGAACGCTTGCGCGTTGCGCCGCACCCAGCGCAGCGCCGCCTGCTGGTCCTGCAGGCCGAAGGTACCGCCATTGGTCATTCCCGGCAGGGACAGGTAGCCGAAGGCGCCGAGCCGGAACTCGACCGTGACCACGATCACGTCGCCCTCGGCGGCCAGCCGCCGTGGATCGTAATCATGCCCGGCGCCTGCGGTGAACCCACCTCCGTGAAGCCACACCATCACCGGTTTCCTGGGCGCGGTGACCTTCTTGGGCACGGTGACGTCGACGGTCAGGCAATCCTCTGCTCCGACGAGCTTGGTCGGATCCACGATGTCAGGCTGCGCGCACAAGGGGCCTGATTTCGTAGCGTCTTTGACCTCTGTCCACTTCCGTACGGGCTGCGGTGGCTGCCAGCGCAACTCGCCGACGGGCGGCAGGCCGTACGGGATGCCGCGGAAGCGCAGGACCTCGCCGTCGTCGACGCCCCTGACGCCGCCGCCGTCAAGCGTGACGCGAGGGCCGTTGTCGGCGGCCTGCCGGACGCTCGCGGCCCCGCCTTCCCCGCATGCGGCCACCGCGAACAACACCCCCGACGCGATGCCCCCGAACAGCAGGCGCCTCGCATGTTCCGTCATGGCGGTCGGTCGTTTCTTCCCTGATGTCGATCGCATGGTCGACACGCTAGGAAGGCGCCGCCGACACCGGTACGCCCATGGGTTGCACTCCTCTGACCAAAAGTTGTGACATCCGCGGGCCCTCGCCGGGAGCCCCTCGGTCGACGGCCGGAAGCGATCCGGGCACTCGGGGGACAAGGCTCTGGAGAACGTGCTCCCGGTCGCGACGATCGAGACGGAGGTCAGCGGGCGCGTTTGCGCAGGCCCTCCATGTCGTGGATGGTCACGCGGCGGCGGCCCGTCTCGATCAGGCCCCGGTCCCGCAGCGAGCGCAGCGACTTGCTGACCGCCTCGCGGGAGGCGCCGGTCCACCCGGCCAGCTCGTCCTGGGAGAGCGGCAGGCTCACCCTGACCCCGCCGTTGACCGGCTCGCCGTATCGCTCCGCCAGCTCGATCAGCCGGGTCGCGACCCGGCCCGTGGTGTCGAACGCGCCGTACTCGATCCGCTTGCGGTCGGCGTCGCGCATCTTGCCGATCAGCGTCTGCATCAGCAGGACCGCCACCCGGCCGTGCTCCCGGAGGTAGCCGGGGAAGTCGTTGACCGTGACGCCCTCGACCGGCTCCAGCGCGGTGACCGTGGCCGAGCGCGGCAGGCCGTCGATGGCGGCGAACTCACCGAGCAGCGCCCCCGGGCCACGCACCGCGAGGATCACCTCGGTGCCGTTCGCGGCGTGCGAGGAGACCTTGACGCGTCCCGAGGTCAGCAGCAGCACCCAGTCGGAGACCTCGCCCTCGGTGCACAGCGTCGCGCCCCTGTCCCACCTCCTGGGCCTGCCGGCCGCGTGCAGGGCGGCGACCTCCTCTGCCGTGAGCAGGGTGACGAACTCGCCCGGCTCGGGAGCGGAACTCATGGCACCTCCTGGCGGTGTGGCGTTGTCGATTATGCCGGTACGGCTTCTATGCCGGTACGGCTTCGCGGCCTACGGCAGGCGGGTCAGGACGTAGGCGTGGACGGGCTGTTGTTTGCCCTTGAGGGAAAGGCCGCCCAGCGGGCGGACCAGGGCGCCGGGGCCGATCTGGTCGAGGGTGCTCTGGCCGATCACGACGGTGCCGGGCTCGGCGATCCCCTCCAGGCGGGCGGCCACGTTCACGCAGTCGCCCATCGCGTTGAACCCGCGTAGCTCCGGGCTGCCGATGTTGCCGACCAGCGCGAGCCCGGTGTTGATCCCGATCCTGAACCGGGGGTAGCCCGGCGTCCCGCCCGCGATCCGCTCGGCCGCCTCCTGCATGGCCAGGGCCGCCCTGGCCGCCGCCGTCGCGTGGTCGGCCTGCCGGGCGGGGGCGTTGAACAGCGCCAGCAGCGCGTCGCCGACGAACTGCACGATCGTGCCGCCGTTGCCGAGCACGAGGGGGACGGCCGCCGAGTGGTAGCGGTTCAGCATCTCGACGATCTCCCCCGGCGTCGCCCGCTCGGAGAAGCTCGTGAACCCCTTCAGGTCGGCGAAGAGCGCGGTCAGCTCGACCAGCTCGCCGCCGAGCGCGGCCGTCCTGGGGTCGGCCAGCAGCGCGTTGGCCACGTCGGGGGACATGTACTGCCGGAACAGGGTCGACAGCTCCCGGTAGAGCCTGGCGTTCTCCAGGGAGATGGACAGCTGGCTCGCCAGCGTGGCGGCGAGCGCCTCGTCCTGCCTGGTCCTGCCGACCGGCACTTCGAGCGCGCCCGCGAGCCGCCCCTTCACGGTCAGCGGGTGGACGACCGTTGCGCCGAGCCGTACGGGGCCGTCGCCGGAGAAGTCGCGCGCGCCGTACTCGCCGGAGCCCAGGGTGATCCGCCCGTCGGAGACCAGGGCGACGCGCACGTCCCCGTAGGCCCGCCGTACCCGCTCCAGGCCCTGGGTGAGCAGTTCCCGCTCCGGCAGGCCGACACGGGCCCGGTTGCCCAGCTCGACCAGCGCGGCCAGCCGCTCGGAGACCTCCCGCTCGTCGGCCAGCGCCTCGCCCGCCCGGTCGAGCACCGCCGCCTGTCCCTCGGTGAGCCCGAACTTGCCCGCGAGCCTGGTCGCGACCGGGACCCTGCTGTCCGCCCTGCGGCGCAGGTGGCCGACGAGTTCTTCGAGCGCGTCCTCGTACTCGTCCCTGATCCGCTGGACGGTCGCCGCCAGCGCCACCGCGTCGAACAGGCCCGCGCTCGACCCCTCGCGCCTGAACTGCAGGTGGGCGCTGTAGGCGACGAACAGGAAGGCCAGGGTCAGCAGCACGTGCCACAGCCACCACGACAGGTGCCAGTTCAGGTGGGACATCCCGGCGGCCGTCGCCTCGGCCAGGAGCGCGTACGCGGTGACCAGGCTGATCAGCATGGCCGCCGGACGCCTGCGGTGCAGCTGGAACATCAACGCCGTCGCCACCGCGTACAGCGCGACCCCGAGCAGCTCAAGGCCGCCGAGCCCGGCCCCGTGCTCGGGAGGCCGGGCGCTCAGCGGGGTGAGGTCCGGCAGCAGCGAGGCGGCGGTCCAGCCCAGGAGCAGCAGGACGAGCCCGCCGCGCAGCCAGGCCTGTGCCCCCAGTACGGCGCGGGCCGCCCGCTCGCCCAGCGGCAGCGCGGAGACGAACGCGAAGACCGAGGCGACGAGCAGGCCGACCGGCTGGGACAGCTCGAACCCGTAGTTCGGCCCTTGGACGATGACCTTCGGCGTGGTCAGGCCGTGGATCAGGAAGAACCCGGCGGTGCTCAGGAAGACCAGCGAGACCAGCAGCAACCGGGCGTCGGCACGCCTGGCGGACGCCTGGCCGATCATGGTGCCGAGGACCACGTTGACCCCGGCCACGGCGAGGATCAGCCAGAAGTGGCTGATGTTGTCCTGCCATTTGACGTTCAGGTCGGGCGTGGCCAGCAGCAGCCAGAGCCCGATCACCGGCAACACCAGGTGGATCGCCCAGACCAGCGCGCGGATCGGCTGGGTCGCGGGCGGGAGGTACGGCTGCCGCGCCACGAGGCCCTCGTCGGCGGGGGAGTGGTTCCCCTGCCGCCGCCTGTCCTCCTCGTGGTCCTCGGTCTGCGCGGTCCTCGGGTCGTTCCTCGGCACGGCGGCCTCCGTGTCCTGGGAACCCCGCAGGGCTCCGCGACGCATCCGCCCACACCCAACGGGCGGGGTTCCCCCGAACGGGACCGATTATCCCGCACGCGGCCGATGCGGTCAGGCGGTCCACGCACAGCGTTCCGAGGCCGAAACGTGATGTTTCATATGACAACGGTTGGAACGGTTGAAGCGTGTACTACCTGTACCTCTCCCATAACACCAGGAACTGGTGTCGCAGAAAGGAAGCCCTGTGGCTTTCAAGGTGCCGGGCGCCCGCACTCTCAGTGTCATGGCCATCGGAGTTCTGGCCGGAACGATGCTCACGGTGGGCGGCAGCGCCGTCGCCGCGACGGCGGGTTCCGAGATTCACGCTTGTGTGAACAAGAAGACGCGTTACGCGCGCATCGTGAACCCGACGACGGTGTGCAAGCCGACCGAGGTCCGGGTGACCTGGGGTGACGGCGCCAGCAGCGGTAGCGAGACCATCAGCGGCCCCGGCCCCCGCGGGCCGCAGGGCGCGCCGGGCAAGGACGGCGCCCAGGGCCCCGCGGGCCCGCTCGGCCCGAAGGGCGAGCAGGGCAAGCAGGGCCCGGCCGGCCCGCAGGGCCCCAAGGGTGAGACCGGTCCGCAGGGTCCCAAGGGTCAGGACGGCCAGGACGGCCAGAACGGTAAGCCGGGCGAGAAGGGCGAGACCGGTCCTCAGGGTCCCAAGGGCCAGGATGGCCAGGACGGCAAGCCGGGCAAGGACGGCGAGAAGGGCGCCACCGGCGCCACCGGCGCCACCGGTCCTCAGGGTCCGAAGGGTCAGGACGGCCAGGACGGCAAGCCGGGCAAGGACGGCGAGAAGGGCGCCACCGGCGCCACCGGTCCGGCCGGTCCGCAGGGCCCCCAGGGCCTCAAGGGTCAGGACGGCAAGCCGGGCAAGGACGGCGAGGACGGCGCGCCCGGCAAGCAGGGTGAGAAGGGCGCCACGGGTCCCCAGGGCCCCGCGGGTCCGGCGGGCCCGCAGGGCCCCAAGGGTGAGCCCGGTTCCGGTGGCGGCGGCGGCACCCTCAACACCTACACCGCCTCGTTCGACTTCGGCGGTCACGGCGGCTCCAAGACCGTGACCTGCTCCTCGGGCAAGGCCACCGGCGGCGGCTACAGCGGCGAGGCCGGCGGCTACTCGGGCTCGGGGCAGATCTACGCGAGCGCTCCCAACGCCTCCAGTGGCGCCCCGACCGGCTGGACCGTGTCCGGCAAGAACTTCAGCGGCACCGTCTACGTGATCTGCCTGTCCTAGTCTCAGGCCGATCGAACCGGCGAAAGGCCTCCCGACCGACTCCCGGGAGGCCTTTCCCATGCCCACCCCCTCTCGGACCCTGTGCGCTCCCCCGCTGTCCACAGGAAGCGGAACCTCAGGAGAGCCTTGGGAGCATGGGGCCTTCGACGACGGTGAACGCGCGACGAGTGCGGTGAGCGGCGCGGGAACGGCGCGTTACCGGTCGCGGTCGCGGGTGCCGCCCCTGCCGACCGTCCTCCAGATGACCACCATGCCCATCGTGAGGACAAGCAGGGCGACCAGCACGATGACCCCCTTGATCAGGAAGTCGGACAGCAGATGGCGGACGAGCTCCGAGCCCTCGTCACCGGCCATCGGCGCGTACGGCGGGCCGCCGGTCATCGGTCACCTTTCCCGCGCCGATCGTCTTCGAGGTAGCGGGCGGCGAGCCGGGCCGCGTCGCCGATCAGGCTTCCACGGGATGCGCCCAGATCGTCGCGGGACGCGGTGCCCCGTCTGGGGTGTGAGGCATCGCGGTCGTTCAGGTATCGGGCGATGGCCCGGGCCGTCGGCTCGGCGTATCGGCCCTCCGCTCGCCGGGTAGCCCTGGTGCATTGCTGCACCAGGGCCCCCTCGGAACCGTGCGTGCCACTCGTCGCGGCACACGGCTCAAGCAAGCCGCGATGGGCGGTTCAGGTGTGCTGTGCTGGCCTCCTGCGTAGTCGGGCGAGGTAGCCGCGATGGCAGGAGGTGTGAACAAGGCGGGTCTGGCCATCGCCGGTTGGGCCGGGCCGTCCGTGGTGCGTGAGATAGTCGGCTGCTATCGCGCGCCGGACGACGTGTAGCCACCATCGCGCCCATTGTTCGGGCGACTCGGGCGGCTGGTCGACGGCGATCAGGTGGTCCCCGCAGAGCGAGCAGCAGCCTTCCTGTTCGATGAGCAGGCGGAGACTGTAGCGATCAAGCGGAGGCTTGACCCGAGTGCGCCGTTTGGCCCAGTACTCAGCCAGGGCAGGGTCATCGGGGGATGCCCGACCCAGGACGAGCGTGTGCCGGACGATGGGGGTCCAGGCGAACTTGGTGAGGTAGGCGCCGGTCTCCTGATCGCCGAACACCCACCAGTCGTTCCTGAACTTGTTGAACGTGCCGAAGTACCGGTCGACGATCCAGCGCCTCGGCTTGTTCGGATGGCCGCACTTGGCCCACTTGAAGGTGAGCCTCCATACGTAGTTGTCCAGGGCGGCGAACACCTTGGACGAGACCATGCTGCGGTAGTAGGCGGCCCAGCCCCGCACGATGGGATCGAGCCGGGCGATGACCGCGGTCTTGCGGCCAGCGTTGCGCTGCGTCACCTGCCGCACGCTCACCAGCGTGTTGGCCCGGCTCCGCAGCATCAGCTTCTGGAGGCTTCTGGCCTTGGGCCAGTCCTCCTCCTGAACCGCCTTGAAGATCCTGCACCGCAGCCGCCGTACCTGCTCCTCCTGAGCACGCCAATCGATGGTCTCCCACCGCTCGGCGTCCAGGCAGAGCAGTTCCTCGGGTCCGTTCACCATGAGGCGTCCAACTTGTCCCTCGGTTCCAGCGGAGTCGGTGCTTCGTCGTCAAAGGCTCACCTGCCCACGTCAGCGCCCTTTCGGGCTCGGGCACCGTGCCCGGTATCCGGCCGGTTATCCGAGACCGTCGCTGGAGGAAGCGACCTTGCCGTCCCGGTTTCCCGCTGCCTTTCGGCCGCCGGCCTTGGCTTCTTGGGCATCCTGTTCCCGCCGGGGGTTCAGCTCTCCTCACGGTCGGCCTACCGCTCTGATCACATCTAGAGCGGACCCCGACGGGGTTTCCATGTTTCGCACGCATGAGTCACGGCTGGGATCGGGCGTCCTCTGTACCCCGGGGGCGACGGTGTCTGCACGGTCCGGGTTCGGTCCCCGGCCGCCGTTCGCCGCCTTCCAACGGCTCGGCCCCTGTTCACCACGGTCAGCATCCCGTCCCGCGGTGTGGACATGACGAGGCATCAGCAAGGATTCACGGTCGTTCGCCCTTCCGGCCTTCCCCTCGCCTGTGGTCCCCGGACGGAACGGGCACCCTTGGGCTTTCCTCTGGGCTCCGCACCCCACGGTTACCCGCAGCGCACGCCAGAGCGGGGACAGGTCTCAGACACTGACCTGGATCACGGTCCCGACATCGCCGGGCCTCCCTTCTCGTGACCACTCACAACGTGCGACCTCATGTCGCAACCGAAGGCGTCCCCAGCCCCAAAGTAACGCTGTGTAGTTGAGCGGCCTGCTCAGCGGAGCGGCGGGAGGGCTATGGTTGCTGTTCTCTGGCCTCGGCCAGAGTTTTGTGCACGACGCCGACCGAGACTTTGACTCCGGCGGCGATGGTGCGGATGGATTCCCCGCGACGGCGGCGGTCGAGGATCGCGGCGCGCTTGTTGTCGTCGACGACGGGTCGGCGGCCGCCGATTTTGCCTTGTTTGCGGGCGGTCTCCAGGCCGTTCTTGGTCTTGCGGACGATGTCGCGGCGCCGGTCCTCGGCCAGAGCCAAGGCCAGGTCGAGGATGAAGGAGCGTTCGGTGTGCTCCCCGGCCGCGATGCCCTCCAGCACCTTGACGCCGACGCCTTGCTGGAACAGGTCGTTGAGGACGATGAGTCCGTCCAGGAGGTTACGGCCGAGCCGGTCGACCTCCTGGACGGTTAGCAGGTCGCCCTCGCGGATGTAGGACAGCGCGGTGAGGAGGTCGGGCCGATCCGCAGTGGCGAGTTTGCCGCTGGCCTTCTCCTCGATGACCTTCAGGCAGATCGGATCGAGGGCGTCGTGCTGCCGCTGGGTGTTCTGCTTGTCGGTGCTGACCCGGACCAGGCCGATGAGCGCCATCACGAAGCACACCCTGTTCATCAAACGTCTCGTGCGATGTATCCGAACGATAGCAGAGGACGACCGAAGATGAACGGGAAACCGAACACCCGAACCGGACACGGCGCACCGGGGCCCTGGTTCGGCGGGGTGTCCTTGTTATGTTCGTCAAACGCCCGTTAGATGAACACGCGTCGCCACTTTCGCGCCGTTGCTCGTCGGGCGAGATTATCGGCCCCTTTTGGGCACTTGAGGTCCGGAGAAGGTCAATCCGGCTAGTCCCGGCGACCAGCAACTCGCCAACATCCGCCGCATCTACGGCCCGGAGAAAGAGGCCCTCGGCGTTCCTGGCCACGACGCCGGAGCGGCGGGGCCCGATGGGGCGGGGCGCCGCCGCGACGTGAGGCCTTGGTCTAGGGACTCTCCTCCTCAGCTGCCCGGATGTCGGCGGCTCACGACTCCTTGCGGCTGCGCTTATCCCCCTCCGGCCTCCTCGTAGGGCGCCCACCCCTTATCGAGAAGGTGGAACCCCGCATCGATGGCCGCCGCTGGATCGGGCTCACGGATGGCCATGAGCTGAATCTGCAGGGCAAACCGGACGTAGAAGCGGATCTCTTCGCTTGGCTCCTCCAGCCCGAATTCCTCGGTGATCGCCGCGACCAAGGCATCCTCGTGGCGCAACCACATCTTCTCCGCGTGGTCGACCAGAGCCGGCGTCTCCTCCATGAGAGCGAGTATCTGGCTCTGCGGCTCGGATTTGAGCGCGGCGATTTCGGAGAGGTAGTGGGCCTTCAGCGCGTCGGAGATCGAGGTCCCCGCCATGCGGCCACTCACCGCAGCAATCAGGCGTTCATGCCGCTCACCTTCGTCACTGAAGACAAGCGCCTCCTTGTGCGGGAAGTGTGTGAAGACCGTCTTGGGCGACACATCGGCCGCATCCGCGATCTCGCGCACAGTCACCGCATCGAAGCCGCGTGCAAGGAAAAGCGTCGTCGCCGCCTCCAGTATCGCCGCCCGCGTCGCCGCCTTCTTGCGCTCACGTCGCCCCGCCGTCGCTGCATCCACCATGGCGCATACTCTACACCCGAACACTAAGCATATTGACAGTAAAAGTAGTCTCGATAGAGTGAGTGAGTGAGTGAAGTGAGAGGGTTCTCGCTCATGGCGTGCTCGTTGACGGTTACCAGGCTCCTGGCCATGAGGTCTTAGCCCAGTCGCTCGGGCCTCCGCGGCGCGCCGAAAATCGCGTGGTGGCACGCCGCCGCCGATCGGGAGTCGCAGGCACAGGCGAGCCGCGTCAATCTCCGGCGGTCCTCCCGCCAACCCCGGCTACCAGAAAGGGACACCGACCATGTCCGAAGCAGTTGACTCGAGGTCTAAAAGTCGCGAGATGCCTGCCTCCCACGTGCGCCTGCCTGCGCAGCGCCGAGTGGCGGGAGCGTTGCTCATCGCCGGGCCGGCGATCTTCCTGCTCGGGGAGTTCATCGCTGCCGCAGCGTGGACCGACCCCGCCTACAGCTACACGCACCACTTCATCAGCAACCTCGGAGTCTACGGGCCCTCGACTCTGTTCGGGCAGTACATGTACTCGCCCCTGGCCTGGGTAATGAACGCCGGATTCCTCCTCTTCGGGATCACGATCCTGGCCGGAGTGGCCACGCTGCGCGATCTGTCGGACGGCCGCCGTTGGGCCATGCTCGCCCCCGCGACGCTGCTGGCCGTCGGCGCCGTCCTGCTCGCGCTGTTTCCCGGATCTGGCGAGGCACTCAACAACGGCACCGGCGAATACCACAGCATGGGAGCCTTCGCCGGCTTCGCCGGTGGGAACGCGCTGGCCATCGTGCTCGGACGCAGGTGGCGGCGCATCGGCATCTCTCCGCGAATGGGGCGAGCACTGATCACGGTCGGCGTGATCGGTCTGCTTTCGATGGTGCTCTACCTCGCGATGATCTTTACTGCGGGCGACACCCCCATCGGCATCATCGGCCTCATAGAACGCGGCGCCGTCCACCCGTTTCTGATCGGCCTCATCTGCGCCGGAGCATCGATCTGGAAGCGGAAGACCGTGAACGAACCCCTTGCGCCCTCCGTCACCACGGATAAGGCGGCCTGACGGCGAGCTCTTCGAGCACCCACCAAAGACGGGCTCATGTGCAGGCGTCATAGACGGGTCCCGGCGGATCTCAGGCGGCCAAGCCGAGGTCGAGGCGGCGGTCCATATCGATGTCGATCCGGCCGTAGAGGTTGGCGTTGGACCAGAACAAGGGTGAGAGGCCGCGCTTGTCGGCGTCGGTCATCTTCTGCTGCCAGGCGGGGTGCTTCAGGACGGACTGAACCAGCAGGGTGTTGATGAACACCAGCGCGGACTGCAGCAGGTGCAGGCTGAGCATGGAGACTTCCTGGTGCTCCTTGTCGCTGCCGGGCAGGGTGCCGGCGCTGCCGTAGAACAGGTCCGTGTTGGCCGAGTTCCAGTTCTCCACGACCTGCAGCCCCTCGTGGATCTCCCGGCGCAGATCTTGTGAGGCGACGTACTCGGCGACGAAGATGCTCTTGACCGCCTTGCCGAGTTCCTCGATGGCCTTGTAGGTGGGGTGCTTGGGACCGCCGCGGGTGAAGCGGCGCAGCACCTGCTCGGCCTCGGCCGTCCCCAGCCGCAAGGCGGTGGCGTACTTGACCATCTGGTCGTACTGCTGGGCGATGATCTTCCAGTCGATCGGCTTGTCGGCCACCATGCCGCTCAGGCTGGACGGGACCTGGTCGTCGGCATCGGCCTTGACCAGCTTCTGGTGGGCGATCCGCTTCATCCGCGGCAGCAGCTTGAATCCCAGCAGGTAGGAGAAGGCGAACCCGACCAGGGACTGGCCATGACTGTCGGTGTACTGGCGGTCGATGGTGGCGTCGGTGCAGTGCCGCAGCACGCCCTCCGTCATCGCGGCGACCTCGGAGGCGTTGCAGGTTCGCAGCTGGGAGTAGACGCACACCGACTTGCGGTCCACGTGCCAGTAGATCATGACGCCGGGGCCGCCATACCGGGCGTGATACTCGGTCATCAGGTTCGACGACCACGACCCGAACTCCTTGGAGTCCGACGCGCACGCGGTGCCGTTGCCCCACCACAGCGGATCCCGCATCTTCAAGGTGGCGTTGACCAGGGTCGCGATCGCACTGCGCAGGTTGTCTCGGTTGACGAACAGGTGCCGGGTGGTGCGCAGCGCGGCCTCGCTCCCGCCGTGGCGGCCGCCGTCGGCGACGCGTTTGATCCCCACGTTCGTGCCGAGCGCGTACAGGAGCAGCAGCAGGCGTTTGCGGATCACCTCGCGCGCAGTCGCCTCCCTGGTCGCGACCGTGGTGAAGGCGTCGGTGAAGTCGGTGACGAAGTCTGATTCCTTCAGGAAGTCCAGCAGGTCGATGATCCCCCAGCGGGCGGCGACCTCGGTGTGCAGCGCCCTCAAGTTCTCCGGGACCTTCAGCCTGCCCAGGTCGGGGATGTGCCAGCGCGGCTCGCCGCGGTGCGTCTTCACCTTCGTGCCGCCGGACTTGTTCCTGCTGACTGCCTGACTGCAGGCTGCCATCGAGGCGCGCATCGCCTCCTTCAGCGTGGCGATGAACACCGCGCTGTCCAGCGGCTGGCGCAGGTTCTCGTAGTGGACGTCCTGGTTATCCCCGAAGTCGGCGGGCAGGTCCTCCTCGGGGTTGCGCCAGCGGCGGGCGCCGGCAACGTAGATCTCGCGGCGGCGCAGCGCATCCTTCAGCGACACGATCACGCACAGCTCGTAGGAGGCCCGCTCGATCACCCCGTTCTCGTCGACCACCGCTTCCAGCCAGCCGTCCGGCACCACCCCCGCGATCGGGACGTTCTCCGAGGCGGCGTAGTGGCGGGTCGTGTTGGGGATGTCGGCGTAGCGCTGCAGCAGGTCCGGGGCGTCCATCACCGGCCGGTAGGCGGTGTTGTTGCACTTGAACTCGATCGCGGCCAGCAGCTTGGGCGGCATCCGCCGGTAGTAGCTCGTGTACGAGCTGGTCGGTACGGTCCGCACCCGGGCTTTGTAGGCCCGGGCGTTCGCCTTGGCCTCGGCCACCAGCGCCTTCAGCGTCGCCTCGCCGCCTGGCACCGCGGGGAAGACCACCTGCCGGACCATGCCCTCCGGGGCCCGCAGCGAGGCCTCGGCTATCGAGAACAGCTTCTCGGTCTTGCGGTGCACCTTCTTGGCCTCGGCCTCAATCGCCCGCTCAACCTTCCGCTCCGCCCGAGTGTTGATCTTCGACACCAGGTCGATGAACAGATCAACCAGTGCGTCGGTGATCTCTGTCGTCCGCGACCACGCCAGCGCGGCCATCAAGGTCAGGCGGACCGGTGGCTGGTTCGCCGCGAAGTCCGACGGATGCGAGGCCATCGCTCGCGCCCGCCAGGAGGACACCAGCCGATCCGAGCACCCCCCGAACGGGTCCGCCGACAGCCCGAGTGTCTTCGCCCGCCGGAGCTTGACGATCTCCTCCAGCAGCGTCTCCAGGCCCAGCCAGCACATCCTCATCCGCCCGGGTCGACTCCCGAAACCCCAGGGCTTCTCGCACCTGCGCCCGGTGATACTCGATCGTCGACCCCGACCACCGGTACTGCCCGAACAACTCCGGTTCGACCTTCACCTGCCCGGCCACGTAGTCGACAGCGCCCTTGGGCACCTCGCCCGCATGCCGCGGGAACCGGCCCTCCTGCTCGAAGAACTTCAGCAACAAGCTGAAGCCCAGACGGGTCGCCCCCGTCTTGTTCCCCACCAGTTCCCAGTCGCCGTCCAGTAGCGTCCACGCCGCGATCAGCTCTTCCGGCTCCCACTCCCGACACATCCGACCCCGCTCTCCACCCGACCGTCTCCGACACGGACACGATCAAGCAGAACCCGGACTTGCCAGCCGCATTCACCCCTCCGTGACGATCACGAACCGCAATCGTGATTACTCACACAGCTACTAATCACTCTTAACGAGTCCAGCCACTCCGGCAGACTCGGGCCTGACAGCCGCCAGCGGGTGAGCACTCATAGCTACTGGACCTTGAGTCCCGCCCAAAGATCGTGCCCCTGCTGGCCGGCCGGGAGAGTTGATCGCCGCTGGGATGTCGTGCGGCGGTGTACGGGCTGTGCGAGGGCGGGGAACAGGCGTTCCTCCGGCGAACCGCCCGGTTGGAGACCGATGGCACCGTGCGTGAGACCCCGCGCCGTCCGGTCGGCGGGGCCCGCGCGTTCTGGACGGCACTGCTGACCCGACGAGCGCGATGACCGGGGTTACCGCCAGGACCTCTGTCGCGGTGACCGAGAACGTTCACCGGGTCGAGCACCGCTCATCGGCGCCGATCCACCCCGCCTCCCCGCTCGCCGTACCGGTGCCCGGCACGTCACGGGCACGGCGAAGGCAAGTGGCCACCACACCATGAGTCGGTACGGCGGCGCGATCTTCCCCGGCCCGCGCCGCCGTACCTCATGGAGTGAGTCCGCTGATTGACAGCCTACCAACTAGAAGGTAGAAATGCGGCATGGCAAGCACGGCGGAACGCATCCTCGACAGCGCTCAGGCGCTGGCGCAGGTGCGTGGGTACAACGGCTTCTCCTATGCGGACATCAGCGCGGAGCTGGCCATTACCAAGCCGAGCATCCATCACCATTTCCCCAGCAAGGCGCAGCTCGCGGAGGCGCTGATCGCCCGGTACCGGGAGCGGTTCGCCGTCGCCCGCCAGGAGGTCGACGACGCCGCGACGGGGGCACGGGAGCGACTGGCGGGCTATGCGGGCCTGTACGCGCAGGTGTTCGCCGAGGGCGGGCGGATGTGCCTGTGCGGTGTGTTCGCCGCCGATGCGGCGAGCCTGCCGCCCGGTGTGCGGCGGGCCGTCGCCGCGTTCTTCGACGATCAGCGACGGTGGGTGGCGGCGGCGTTCCTCGAGGCGGGCCTGCCCGCCGCGCGGGCGCGCGGCGCGGCGCAGGCATTCCTGGCCGCGCTGGAGGGTGCGCTGCTGTTGGCCCGGGCCGGCGCACCCACGGTGGACGATGCCGCTGTCGCCGACCCGGGGGAGGATGTCGTGCTGAGCGTGGCTGCCACGATGCTCGACACCCTGCTCTGAACGCCCCCGAGGGGGGTTTTCGCATGCCCAAGCAACCATCCAACTAGTAGGTAGATAATGAGGGAGAAGAATATGGCGCAGAACTTCACCGACCGCAAGCTCGTGGTGATCGGCGGCAGCAGCGGCATGGGTCGGCAGGTAGCCGCCGACGTCGTCGCCGCGGGCGGCAGCGCGGTCATCGTCGGACACCGCCGCGAGCAGGTCGACAAGACCGTGGCCGAACTGTCGGCGACCGGCAAGGCATGGGGCATCGCCGCGGATCTGCGTGACCCGGCCGCGGTGGCGCAGGTACAGGCCCGGCTGGCCGATGAGCACGCCGACGCGACCCTGCTGGTCAACGCCGCCGGGGTGTTCAAGCCGCTGCCGTTCCTCGAACACACCGCCGCCGACTACGACGGCTACCTGGACCTGAACAAGGCCATGTTCCTGCTCACCCAGACCGTGGCCCAAGGGATGGTCACCGGCGGGCGCGGTGGCGCCATCGTCAACATCGGCAGCATGTGGGCCCGGCAGGCCATCGCCGCCACCCCGTCGTCGGCCTACTCGATGGCCAAGGCCGGCCTGCACGCCATGACCCAGCACCTGGCCCTGGAACTCGCCGGCCACCGCATCCGGGTCAACGCCGTCTCCCCGGCCGTGGTGGCCACCCCGATCTACCAGGGGTTCATCCCGCCCGCCGAGGTCGATGCGGTCCTGGCCGGATTCAACGGCTTCCACCCCATCGGGCGGATCGGCACCACCGACGACGTGGCGGCCGTCATCACGTTCCTGCTCTCCGAGCAGGCCGGCTGGGTCACCGGCGCGATCTGGGACGTCGACGGCGGCGTCATGGCCGGACGTAACCAGTGACCATCGCCGACCATCCCACCCAGGGGTCCCTCATGAACGGCATCGACACCACCGCCCTGACCGACTTCGCCACCGCCGTCACCGCCGACCCGAAAGCCGGTGAAGCCCGCTTCGCCGTCGACACCCACTGGCAGGGCGGCACCCGCAGTCGCGCCCAGGTCGGCTCCTTGCGCCTCGGCGGACAGGAGCACGCCCGGCGGTTCACCATCGACGCCGACGAGCCGCCCAGCCTGCTCGGTGACGACACCGCCCCCAACCCGCAGGAGCTGCTGCTGGCCGCCCTCAACGCCTGCGTGACCGTCGGCATCGCCGCCACCGCCGCCCTGCACGGCGTCACCCTGAGCGCGCTGCGGATCCGCACCAACGGCACCCTGGACCTCCGCGGCTTCCTCGGCCTCGACCCCGGGGTCAATCCCGGCTACGACGTGGTCGACATGCGCATCGACGTCACCAGCCCCGCGGCCGACAGCGACGTCCGCGCCGTCATCGACGCCGCTCTGCTCGCCTCACCGAACCTCAACAACTTCCGCCGCGCCATCAACGTGACCCCCACCATCACCACCAGCACGGACGCCTGACCCCAGTGCCGGGTTTCCGGTTCACCCCCTGAAGCCGGTACGGCGGCGCGACCTTCCCCGGTCCGCGCCGCCGTACCTCTGACTCCCGAGGCCGGGGCACGAGGAGCTCGGGCTGACCGTCACCGCCGACGGCCGCCAGGAGGTGTGGCGGGGCGAGCCGTCCGAGCCCGTCCCGCAGCCCGTACCCGCACGCCGAGAAGGACGAGGTTCCGGCGTCGCCGGAGACGATGGGCACGCCGATTCAGCTGTGGGGGATGACGAAGCGCGTGTGGGGCGAGTCGAGCCACGTTCTGTCGATCTCCTGGCCGGTGATCCGGCCAGCCAGGACGAACGCCGAGTTGAGGCTCTCCTCCACGATGGGGTCGTCCTCGTCGAGCTGGAATCTCAGCCCTTCCATCAAGGGGTCCAGCGCGTCCGGAGCGCTTCCTGACTGAGGCTCCGGATAGGTGATCTCGAACCTCGTCACGATCTCACCGTCGACCGCGTAGATGAGATCCGTGTTTCCCTTGAAGCACCAGCTGATGCTCAGCGCGCGACCGCCGCCATCCGAGAGGCGGGAGATGTTCTCCTCCAGCGTGCAGTCGTACCCCGCGACCTGGAGCGCCAGCGTCCACGCTCCCGCCGGTCCCACCAGGAGCAGACCGTCTCCCACGTTCATTTCCAGATCATCGACGACGGTCGCGAGACGGCATTTCCTGGCCGACTCCGGGTTCGCCCCCAGCCGTTTCGCGACTTCCTGGACCCCGATCCCCTCGCACCAGACCGCGGCGAACTCCGCGAACGGCATGACCTCGTCGTCGTACAGCCGTACGTAGGAGAACAGCAGGTCGTACAGGTCGGTCCTGGGGCTCATCCGGATCCCTCCAAAGCGGTTCAAACTGTCTCGTGCCGTGGCCACCCGTTCTCCGGTCGGCACTCGCGCCGCGCGATACGGAGACGTGCCTTTCACGCGTATGGAGACGTGGGAGGCGGTCCCCGCGGAGAGGGGTGACGCGCGTCGCCTCTCCCATGGTCCCGGTTGCGGCCTGACGCCACCGATGTCCGGAGAGATCGGCGTCTATCGTACGGATCACGGGAGTCGTGGCGACGGGAAGGATCACGTGGGCGAGTTCTGGATGGGGGTCGTCAGTTCGGTGGCCGCGAGCGGCCTGCTCGTGGGATTCGGCTGGATCACATCGTCGAACATGCGGAGACGAGTACGGCGCGCTCTGCTCCAGGTCACGGGAGCGGGGGTGCTGGAGACCTTCAAGAGCCAGCGGGAGGCCGCGCCCGCCGTCGCGGCGGCCCTGGCCGAGGCCCGTAGCGTCCGCGTGTTCGCCGGGCGGGGCAACGAGCTCACCCGGGACACCTTCCACTCCCTGTGGGAGACGGGAGCGCGCAAGAAGAGCGAGGTCAAGGTGCTGCTCCCCGATCCCGATGAGACAGGCCCGGGAAGCTGGATCGACGACCACGAGCAGGAAGCCGTCAAATACGACGGCGGCCAAGCCGGAGGCCTGATCGTCCACCAGATCCGCGTCAACGTCGCCTACATCGAGAACGTGGCCAAGAACCTCGACCACGTCGAGCTGGCCCTCTACGACTATCCGTCCATCGGACGTCTCGTGATCACCGAGAAGGTCGCCTTTCTCACGGCCTACTCGGACATACGCCACGGTGCCGACTCTCCGTGCGTCATGCTGTCGGCGGGCCACCCGCTGTACGACTTCGCCGCCCGGCTCTTCGACAAGGTATGGCAGACCAGCCGCCGTCCCTGAACCTCCCGAGCATGACGCCATCGAGGAGGCGGCCCGACTGCTCGAACATGTTGTTCGCAGAGATTCGCCTCCATGGCCTCTCGGCTTCACCGATTGGCAGATTTCCGTTTTAGCGCGCGTCAAGCGAAGACTCTGTCCCGATCAGGCCGTCTACGGGTAGTGACTGGATTGACCGGTTTCTGTGAGAGTGGAGGCGAAGGCCCCGGCGGGCCGGTGCCGACGATGGTGGCCGCCGGGCTGTCGAGCTGCCCGTCCACCTGTCACAGGAACGGAGAACGGCATGACCGCCCCCAAGCTCGAACCGGGATACAACCTGGTGACCTACGCCCAAGGACAGCTCCAGCCGATCGCTGATGAAATCGGACAGGATGCCGAAGAACTGGCATGGACCTACGTCCAGGCCATCTCGGCCGAGCCGCGGATCACCCTCCAGCCTCGGGAAGAGGGGGAAACGGAGACCCACAAGGAGTACGTCCTCACTCTCATCACCGGCGTGCACTCCCTGCTGGTCGCGGTGGACACCCATCCCGGCGACAACTGGACGGCGGATGTGGCCATGACGTCCACGGCCTTCGGCCACAGCCTGGACCCTTCGAGCCTGCGACTGTCCGGTGCGGAGAGCGAGGGAACGATCCACCCGTCGCTCGTCGTCCACAGTGCCGATGTGACCCTCGGCTTCTACGGCCCCGGCCTGACCTTCGGTGTGTCAGGTCAGTCCTGGTACCGGACCCTCGGCAAGCACACCCAGGACTTCACGTTCGAGGACCTCTTCAGCCTCCAGTAGGCCCGGCTCGACGGGCCGCCGTCCCTGAGCCCGTCCCAGATGGATCGGCGATGGCCGGGGACGGCTGTTCGCTACTCGATCTCGCCGAGGTCGAAGGCGACGTCAGTGAGGTGCACCGTCCGCACCTCCGGGTCGTCGAGGAGCTTGCGCAGGTCGGCGAGTTTCCAGCGGTCGATGACGAGCCCGTGCACGACGCCCTCCTTGGCCGCCTCGGTGAGCCACTCGTGGTCCAGCCCGAACTCGCTGAGGTCGTCCCCCTCGTCAAGCAGCCTGACCCACCTGCGGAACTCCGCCAGCGCCGCCTCGGGCTCGGTCTCGCACTGATAGCTGAAATCCGCCCGGATGTACTCCTCGGTCATGTCGCGGTTCCAGACGACCGCGTTCAACGGGGGATCGCCGCTGGAGTCGTCGTAGGAGTACGGGGAGTAGACGTAGGAGACGTCCGTCCCTCCGCAGAGTTTGTGCCTGCGATTGAAGGCGACGAGCCGCTCGGCGGTCATCGCGTGTGCGAACTCCACGACCGCGACGGCGTCGAGCGTCTGGGGGAGCCCGTCGATGGTCTTCCGGGCCTTCTCCGCCAGTTCCTTGTCGACTCCGGGGTCTGTCTCCACGGAGGCGATCGCGTCGCCCAGGCTGCCGGACGGCCCGTCGAGGGAAGGGGCATGGACGGTGCCGAACAGGTTCTCTGTGATTTCGTACCTCCTCCCGCCCTCGCTGCGACCGGCCCTGCGTGGCTCTCCCCACAGCGTGTAGGTCGTCTCCAGCAGTCCCCCACCGTCGCTGTAACCGTCCGTCAGGCGTTTGTCCGGGTTCGCGACGCGGGCGGCCGTGCCGTACACCTGGGCTGTCTGTTCGTCCTCGAAGTCAACGAACACCCACAGAACCCGCTCGACCACGTTGACGGCCAGGAACAGCGCCACGCTGACGGCCAGGACCTTGAGAAGGGACCTGGCCACGTACGCCCAGTCAGGCTCTTTCACGTTCACCGCCGCGTACTCCTGCGATCCAGATCAAAAGGGGTACGGCGTACCATAGTCGCCAGCAACCGGCGTGTAGCTGGAAAGGGCTCTGCGGGGCGGACGATTCACAGCGGGCTCCGGGGGCGCCTCGCGGATCGGCGCACCTTCAGGAGTGCGGGGCCGTTCCCGGGGCGCCGGTTGCCGCGCCTTCTCAGATTGTGACGGCGAGCTTGCCGACCGTTCCCGCGGTGAAGTCGGCGATCGCGCGCGGCGTCTCGGCCAGGGGATACGAGCGGGCCACGGGCACCCGCAGGCGTCCTTCGGCCGCGTCGGTGGCGAGCCGGGTCAGGGTGGCCGGGTTCGGGTCGGCCATCACCGCCGTGGCCTTGATGTCCCGTTCGGACTCGTCGGGCAGGTAGTGCAGGGTGGAGGCCAGTCGTCCGCCGCCGGTCAGAAGGGCGGCGACAGCCGGGCCGTCGCCCGCCAGGTGCAGGGCGGCGTCCACCCCGCCGGGTGCGATCGCCTGGACCTGCGCTCGCAGGTCGGTGTGGTCGACGGCCCAGGTGGCGCCCAGGCCGGTGACGAAGGCGGCTTCGGCGCCCGGCCTGGCCGTGGCGATCACCCGGGCACCGCGCGCGGCGGCCAGTTGGACGGCGAAGGCGCCCACGCCGCCGGTCGCGCCGGAGATCAGGATGGTCTCTCCCGGTGCCGGTGCGACGGCGTTGAGTGCGGCGGTCCCGGCCAGGCCCAGCGCACCCGCGCGGGTGTGGCCGAGTCCCTCGGGGATCGTGGCCAGGCCGTACTGCTCGCTCACCACCACGTACTCGGCGAAACCGCCCTGGCCGAGGGTGGGGCGCATGACGACGCCGAACACGTCCTCACCCGGCTTCAGGCTGGTCACGTCCCCACGGTGCCTGCGAAGTCCTTACCGAGCACGACGGAGAACTCGTAGTCGTACACCCCCTTGAGGTAGCCGCCCAGCACGCCGAGGTCGAAGCCGTTGACCGAGGAGGCGAGTACCTTGACCAGCACCTCGCCGGGCCCCGGCTCGGGCACGGGCAGGTCGGCGGCCTCCAGGTCGGCGCCGAAGCCGGTGAAAGCCATGGCACGCATGATGATCACTCCGTTTCCGTGGAAGCTTCCGGGGAAGCCGTGGTGGCCTGCCGCCAGGAGGCGTGCAGGACGGCGACGGCGACGGCCAGTTCGGCTTCGTCGCGAGGGGCGTAGAGCATCACGATCGTGTCGGGCCACTGGGGGCGTCGGCTGATCGGAACCCTCACCCCGGTCGGGCAGACGCTCTCGGACCAGGTGTCCGGGCTCATCGCCTGGGCAGGGCGGCACCGGGAGTACGTGGCCTCCTCCCGCCTGCGTTATGACACGTCGCAACCGGCGAAGTAGAGCGGACCAGCCAGGTCGTCAACGCGACTGAGGTGTTCGATTTGTTCGGCTGCGTCAGGTTGGGCATGTCCTCCCACCCGGCGCGGCCCCTCTCACGAAGAGGACGGCCCGCCCGGACGGTTCGCCGCGAGGAAGTCCGTGATGAGTGTGGTGACCGCCTTCGGCTGCTCGGCGAGCATGTTGTGACCGGCGTCCACCTCTTCGACGTGAACGTTGGGCGGTACGTCGGCGAGGTCGCGCCGGATCCCTCTCCTGAACGCCTCCATCAGCTCCCCGCCCTGCATCCCCGGCGGGTCCTGGGTCGGGATCACCACCAGCGCGGCGCAGGTGACCTGGCGCAGCAGCGGGATCGTGTCGCGGAACTCCGGCGTGTACCGCACCGCCTTGAGGAGCTCCGTACCGGGCCGGGCGTAGGTTTTCCCGTCCCTCTCCGTGAGAGCCCTTCTGGGGACCATCCCCTGGAACTCGACAGGAAGCGGCTGCCCCATGCTCGCGGCCTGGGCGTCGAAGACGGCCTTGAGGTGCGCTAGCTCCTGGTCCCGTGTGGCCGGGTCCATCCCCGGATAGTTGTCCGGGTCGTTCTCGGCGGACCGCAATCCGTCCAGGTTGACGATGCCGGGGCATTCGGGATGCCGCAGTGCCCACAGTACGGCGAGCATTCCGCCCAGCGAGTGTCCGACGATCGCCGGGTTGCCCAGGTCGAGATGCCGCACCACGGCCTCGACGTCGTCCAGGACCCTCTCCCACTCCCACGGCCCGTCGCCGGACAGACCATGGCCCCGCAGGTCCATGGCGACAAGCCGGTGGTCTCCGAGTTCCAGGACGTCCCAGGCCTCCAGCGTGCCGCCGAGCCCGTGGAGCAGGAGCACGGGTTCGCCGGGGCCGCCGAAGTCCCGTACGGCGAGGGGGATCTCGTGGTCAGTGACTGTCACGTCGTGCGGCATGGCGCTCCTGAGGTTGGTTCAGTCGTTGGCGTACTGATTCCGTGGTCACCCCGCCGTCGGGATGCCGGTCGAGCTTCGCGCGTTTGACGAGGTCGTGAACTCCCTGCCGGGTGATGCCGAGCATCGCCGCGGCCGTGGCGAACGGCACCGCGTCCTTGCCCGGGTGGCCCGCGCGCCTGGCCACCGCCCGGCCGAAGGCGGTGCGCCACCATTCGTCGGGCGGATCGAACGGACCGTCTCCGGGAAACACCGCCGCGATCAACCGCGCCGCCGTGTGAACCGCGAGCCTGTCGTCGGGGCCCAGTAGTTGCGCGGCCCAGACCTCGGCCTCGATCCGCAACCGCTCCCTGACCGGGCCCACCTGTTCGTCCGAGCCGAACAGGATCTCCAGCGGGTCGACGATCCGTTGCTCGATCAGCCTGGTCAGCTCACCGGTCAGGGCGACGTGCTCGCTCGTGCTCGCTCTCACTTGACGAACAATAGCAAGTACTTGCTCTCGGGCGTCAAGTAGTCCTTTCTCTCAGCCGATCTCCATGGTGGGCATCGTCTGGGCGGCCCAGAGGCGAGGCCGCCTTCCGTACGACGCGGGGGCGCCGGGCGAGCCGTGTCCGGCTGCCCGACGCCCCCGTTCGTGTCGTGCCGTGGGTCAGCCGAAGATGCCCGGCAGGGTGGAGGTGTGGGTCTCCCGCAGCTCGGTGACCGGGATCTCCAGGACGTTCTCCACGACCAGGGCGTCGCCACCGGTGGTGCCCAGGCACTGGCAGGGCAGCTCGTTGGCGGCGCACAGCTCGGCGAAGGCGTCGAAGGACTCCGGGGCCACCGTCACCAGCGCGCGGGCGGTCGACTCGCTGAACAGCTCGACGAAGGCGTCCTCGCCGGGCAGCACGACCGAGCAGCCGACTCCCTGGGCGAGGGCGGACTCGGCCAGGGCGATGGCCAGGCCGCCGTCGGACAGGTCGTGGGAGCCGGTCAGCAGGCCACGTGCGGCGGCCTCGGTGAGCACCAGGGCCAGGGCGCGCTCGGCCTCCAGGTCCGCCTTGGGCGGCAGGCCGCCGAGGTGGCCGTGGGCCACGTGGGCCCATTCGGAGCCGCCGAACTCCTCCGCGGTCTCGCCGAGCAGCAGGACCTTCTGGTCCGGGGCCGTGAAGCCGCTGCGGACCCGCCCGGCCACGTCGTCGATCACGCCCAGCACGCCGACGACCGGGGTCGGGTGGATCGCGGTGGAGCCCGTCTGGTTGTAGAAGGAGACGTTTCCGCCGGTCACCGGCACACCGAGGGTCTTGCAGGCGTCGGCGAGGCCGCGGGTGGCCTCGGCGAACTGCCACATGACCTCGGGGTCCTCGGGAGAGCCGAAGTTGAGGCAGTTGGTCACCGCGAGCGGGGTCGCGCCGGTCACCGCCACGTTCCGGTAGGCCTCGGCCAGCGCGAGCTGCGCGCCGGCGTACGGGTCGAGCCTGGCGTAGCGGCCGTTGCCGTCGGTCGACAGCGCGATGCCCCTGGTCGTCTCCTCGGCGCCCGGCATGACCTCGCTGATCCGCAGCACCCCGGCGTCGGCGGGCTGGGCCAGTACGGTGTTGCCCCGGACGTAGCGGTCGTACTGGGAGGTGACCCACTCCTTGGACGCCAGGTTCGGCGAGCCGAGAAGCTGGAGCAGCGCCGCCCGCAGATCCTCGGGGCGGGCGAGATCGGCCGGGTCGTCGGCGTTGAGCGCGGCCTGACCGGCGGGCTCGTGGAACGGCCGCTCGTAGACCGGTCCCTCGTCGGCCGCCGTGCCCGGCGGGATGTCGACGATGGTCTCGCCGTGCCAGGTCATCACCAGGCGCCCGCCGTCGGTGACCTCGCCGATCACGGTCGCCGGGATGTCCCATTTGGCGCAGATCGCCATGAAGGCATCGATGTCGTCGGGCGTGACGACCGCCATCATGCGTTCCTGTGACTCGCTCATCAGGATCTCCTCGGGCCGCAGCGACGGGTCGCGCAGCGGGACGAGGTCCAGCCTGACGTCCATGCCGCCGGTGCCCTTGGCCGCCAGCTCGGTGGTCGCGCACGACACGCCGGCCGCGCCGAGATCCTGGATGCCCACGACCACGTCCGCCTGGTAGAGCTCCAGACAGCACTCGATCAGCAGCTTCTCCATGAACGGGTCGCCCACCTGGACACTGGGCCGCTTGGCGTGCGACTCGTCCTCGAAGGTGGCAGAGGCCAGGACGGACGCGCCGCCGATGCCGTCGGGGCCGGTCAGGGCGCCGAACAGCACGACCTTGTTGCCCGGTCCTGGAGCGGTGGCGAGCTTGATCTGGTCCTTGCGGAGCAGGCCGACGCACAGCGCGTTGACCAGCGGGTTACCGATGTAGCAGGGGTCGAAGACGACCTCGCCGCCGATGTTGGGCAGGCCCAGGCAGTTGCCGTAGTGGCTGATGCCCTCGACGACGCCGGGCAGCACCCGCCGCGTGTCATGGGCGTCGGCCGCGCCGAAGCGCAGGGCGTCCATCACCGCGATCGGCCTGGCGCCCATCGACATGATGTCGCGGACGATCCCGCCGACGCCGGTCGCCGCGCCCTGGTGCGGCTCGACGTACGACGGGTGGTTGTGCGACTCGATCTTGAAGGTGGCCGCCCAGCCGTCGCCGATGTCCACGACACCGGCGTTCTCCCCCATGCCGACCAGCAGCGCCTCGGACTTGGGAGCCTTGGTGCCGAACTGGCGCAGGTGCACCTTGGAGGACTTGTAGGAGCAGTGCTCGCTCCACATGACGCTGTAGATGGCCAGCTCGGAGCTGGTCGGCCTGCGGCCGAGGATCTCGCGGACCCGGTCGTACTCGTCGAGCTTCATGCCCAGCTCGGCGTACGGCTGCCGCTCGTCAGGAGTGTCCTGGGCCCGCTTGACGGTGTCCAGGTGCGGGGTCTCGTGCTCGCTCACAGGGTCACCAGCTTCTTCAGGATGGAGGTGAAGAACCCGCGGCCGTCCGTGCTCGGGGCGCCGGTGAGGTCCTCGACGGCGTGCTCGGGGTGCGGCATGAGGCCGACGATGTTGCCCGCTTCGTTGCGGATGCCCGCGATGTCGTTCAGCGAGCCGTTCGGGTTGCCCCCCACGTAGCGGAAGACGACCTGCCCGTTCGCCTCAAGGGCGCCCAGGGTGGCCTCGTCGGCGACGTAGCGGCCCTCGCCGTGCTTGACCGGCAGCACGATCTCCTGGCCCTCGGTGAAGTCGGAGGTCCAGGGCGTGGCGGTGCTCTCGACCCGGATGCCCTGGTCGCGGCAGATGTAGTGCAGTCCGGCGTTGCGCATCAGCGCGCCGGGCAGCAGATGGGCCTCGCAGAGGATCTGGAAGCCGTTGCAGGTGCCCAGGACGGGGAGCCCGGCCCTGGCAGCGGGGATCAGCTCCTCCATCAGCGGCGCGAACCTGGAGATCGCCCCGCACCGGAGGTAGTCCCCGTAGGAGAATCCGCCGGGCAGGAAGACCGCGTCCACACCCTTGAGATCGGGGTCGGCGTGCCACAGCGGGACGGCTTCGCCACCCGCGTGGCGCACGGCACGGGCCGCGTCCTGATCGTCAAGAGTTCCGGGAAAAGTGACGACGCCCACGCGGGCAGCACTCATGGCAGCGTTCCCCTCCACAAACGAGCGCCGCGCCGGCGTCTCTCACGTCGGACATCGGTCTGCGGCGGTGCGCCCAGGCTATCCGTTCCTGACAGGGAGGTCACACGCGGAGCCGTTCGATCGCACAGCTCACGGTCATCGCGACGACCTCTCGCCCGAGGGATCGCCCACCGTCCCGGGGCCGGGGAGCGGTGGTCACGGGAGAGCGCGGCAGGTGGCGGCGGATGCCGTACGGCTCGCGCCGTGAGGGGTGTGAGGGCCGTGCGCGACGCGCTGTGGGCGGTCTCACACCGCGGCGAGCACGCGCTCGCCGCGCAGCAGGAGGAGGGCGTCCTCGTCCCAGTCGAGATGCTTGCGCAGATGCACGGTCGTCCCCCGCCCCGGCGTGATGCCGAAGGCGATCTCGTCGACCACGGCCTGCATGATCAGGATGCCCCTGCCGTTCTCGGTGTCGCCCGGGGGGTAGTGCTCGGGGAGCCGCGCCAGGCCCTGCCCTCTGTCGATGATGCGGACGTCGCAGCGGCCGTAGCCGATCGCGACGTCGACCTCGTAGCGGTTCGCGGGGCCGCCGTGGCGGACCGCGTTGGCGCACGCCTCGGTGACCGCGAGCAGGATGTCGGACACGCAGCTTTCGGTGACGCCGAGTGAGCGCAGCGAGTCGCCCAGGGCCCTGCGGACCATCGGAATGCCGACGGCCTCTCTAGGCAGAGCCAGCGAGAACTCGATATCCACCGGATCCCCTTCCCGGGTCAGACGTCACCCTGTCAAGGTTTCCCCGCGGAATCCGGGCTAACCGCAAAATAACCTTAATGTTATTTAGTGTTGGTCAAGCTGTGGGATTGCGACACGCACAGAGGGTGATCTACCCGGACGTAGGGAATCTACCTACGCGATAGGTGACGATCTAGGACTCTACGGTGACTCTGTAGTCCTCGATCACGGTGTTGGCCAGCAGTGTCTCGGCCATCTTCCGCACTTCGGCGAGGGCGGCGTCGTCCGCGGGACCTTCGAGTTCGACCTCGAACCGCTTGCCCTGCCGTACCGCTGAGACACCGGAGAAGCCGAGCCGCGGCAGCGCGCGGGCGATCGCCTGGCCCTGCGCGTCGAGAATCTCGGGCTTCAGCATGACGTCGACGATGACGCGCGCCACGGTGTTCCTCCTGGTTGCAGCGGGGACGGTCCGGCGCCTCAAGAGTAACGGGCTCCGGTGGCTGTTCGTCTCCGGGTCCGGTGCCGTCCGCCGGGGAGTTCGGACGCCGGGGCCCGGCGCCGCCCGTGCGGGGCCCGTACGCGGGGAGGAGGGGACCGCCGAAAGGGGGAGGAGGAGACCATCCGTGCGTGGAGTGCGTCGAGGAGGTCGTTCGTGCGAGGGTGAAAGACAGTCGGGCGGGAAAAGGGGAGCGGTATGGGTGCCGAGGTAGGGCTTGCGCATAGGTATGTGCCCTCTGCCACGATGTCCACAGACGCGGACGATCCCCTACCAGTCGGATCGGCTGCGCGGCAAACCGGCCGGACAGCGATGGTGAACCCGTCTCTCGAGGCCCTGAGCACACAGGAGTGGCACGTGACAGTCGAGGCCCCTCGTGGTGCGGAAGCACCTGCGGAACTCGTCCAGTTGCTGACCCCCGAGGGGGAACGGGTCGAGCATCCCGACTACGACATCGATCTGACTCCGGAGGAGATCCGCGGGCTCTACCGCGACCTCGTCCTGGTTCGCCGCGTCGACCTGGAAGCCGTGGCCCTGCAACGTCAGGGTGAGCTGGGCCTGTGGGCCTCCCTGCTCGGCCAGGAGGCCGCGCAGATCGGCTCCGGGCGGGCGCTCACCGACGTGGACATGGCGTTCCCGACCTACCGCGAGCACGGCGTGGCCTGGTGCCGAGGCGTCGACCCGGTGAACCTGCTCGGCATGTTCCGAGGGGTCAACCACGGCGGATGGGATCCGGCCGAGCACAACTTCCACCTCTACACGATCGTCATCGGCAGCCAGACCCTGCACGCCGTCGGCTACGCCATGGGCGTCCAGCGTGACGGCAGCGAGGCCGCCACGATCGTCTACTTCGGCGACGGCGCCACCTCCCAGGGTGACGTGAACGAGTCGTTCATCTGGGCATCCGTCTTCAACGCTCCCGTCGTGTTCTTCTGCCAGAACAACCAGTGGGCCATCTCGGAGCCGCTGGAGAAGCAGTCACGCATCCCGCTGTACCGCAGGGCGAGCGGCTTCGGCTTCCCCGGCATCCGGGTCGACGGCAACGACGTCTTCGCCTGCCTCGCGGTCACCCGCAAGGCGCTGGCCGATGCCAGGTCGGGGCAGGGACCGATGCTGATCGAGGCCTTCACCTACCGGATGGGCGCGCACACCACCTCAGACGACCCGACCCGCTACCGGGTGGCGAGCGAGCTGGAGGCGTGGAAGCTCAAGGACCCGATCGAGCGGGTCCGCGCCTACATGTTCAAGAACGAGATCGCCGACCAGGAGTTCTTCGACGCCGTCGACGCCGAGGCCGACGAGCTGGGCAAGGACGTCCGCAGACGCTGTCTGGCACTACCCGATCCCGAGCCATTGGCGATCTTCGACCACGTGTACGCGGAGCCGCACCGGCTGATGGAGGAAGAACGCGCGGAGTTCGCCACCTACCTGGAGGGGTTCGAGGGATGACGACTCTCACGCTGGCCAAGGCACTCAACGAAGGCATGCGCAAGGCCATGGAGGACGACCCCAAGGTCCTCATCATGGGCGAGGACGTCGGCAAGCTCGGCGGCGTCTTCCGTGTCACGGACGGGCTGCAGAAGGACTTCGGCGAGCAGCGGGTCATCGACACCCCGCTGGCGGAGTCGGGCATCATCGGCACGGCCATCGGGCTCGCGCTCAGGGGGTACCGCCCCGTCTGCGAGATCCAGTTCGACGGCTTCGTCTTCCCCGCGGCCGACCAGATCATCACCCAGCTCGCCAAGATGCCGCTGCGCTCGCTGGGCAAGCTGAAGCTGCCCGTCGTGGTGCGGATCCCCTGCGGCGGAGGCATCGGGGCGGTCGAGCACCACAGCGAGTCGCCGGAGGCCTACTTCACCCACACCGCGGGGCTGCGGGTCGTGGCCTGCTCCAACCCCGCGGACGGCTACACGATGATCCAGCAGGCGATCCGGAGCGACGACCCGGTCGTCTTCTTCGAGCCCAAGCGGCGCTACTGGGAGAAGGCCGACGTCGACACCTCCTCCTCCGCCGCGGACTGGACGCCCTTCGACCAGGCCAGGGCGGTACGGCGCGGCACGGACGCGACCCTGCTCGCCTACGGGCCGATGGTGAAGACCTGCCTTGAGGCCGCGACGGCGGCGGAGGAGGACGGCAGGTCCCTCGAGGTGATCGACCTGCGCTCGCTCAACCCGCTGGACGTCGACCGGGTCGTGGAGTCGGTCGGCCGTACCGGGCGCTGCATCGTGGTCCACGAGGCCCCGGTCTACAACGGGTTCGGCGCCGAGATCGCGGCCAGGGTCACCGAGAAGTGCTTCTACAGCCTGGAGGCCCCGGTGCTGCGCGTCGGCGGCCCCTCCACGCCCTACCCGCCCTCCAGGCTTGAGGATCACTACCTTCCGGATCTGGACAGGGTCCTCGAAGCCGTCGACCGCGTGTTCGCGTTCTAGAGGGGAGGCGAAGATGAAGGAGTTCAAGCTCCCCGACGTGGGAGAGGGCCTGCTGGAGGCCGAGATCGTCCGCTGGCACGTGAAGCCAGGGGATCCGGTCAAGGTCAACCAGATCATCGTGGAGATCGAGACCGCGAAGGCCGTCGTCGAGCTGCCCTGCCCGTTCGAGGGCGTGGTCGCCGCCCTGCTGGCGGACGAGGGCGAGACCGTGGACGTCGGCAGGCCGATCATCACCGTGGACGACGGCACCGGCCCCGCCGCGGAACCCACGCGGGACGCCGGGACGGACACGGTCTCCGACGACCGGCAGGCCCTGGCGGACGACATGGTGCCCACGCTCCCCAAGCAGGAGCGGCAGCCCGTTCTGGTCGGCTACGGCGTCAAGCCGGGTACGGCGAAACGCCGCCCCCGCAAGCCGTCGCAGGCCGGTCCCGCCCAGCCTCCCGCCGCTCCACCCGCTCCACCCGCTCCGCCGTCCGTGGCGCCTGTCGCCGAGCCGCAGGCCCGGCCCGCCGCGCCCGCGGGGCAGGGCGCCCCCGGGGGTGCCGCAGGGAGCGTCGGCAGGAACGGTGCGGGAAAGACCGAGACGGGTACGGCTCCACGAGGCGCCGTGCTGGCCAAGCCTCCGGTGCGGAAGCTGGCCAAGGACCTCGGGGTCGACCTGACCACGCTCAGCGGGACCGGGCCGCAGGGGACGATCACCCGGGACGACGTCCACTCGGCGGTCGGCTCGCCGGGCCGTACGACCCAGCACACGGCCCTGGCCGCGGCGGGGCAGTGGCAGGACGAGGAGCGGATCCCCGTCAAGGGGGTGCGCAAGGCGACCGCGCAGGCGATGGTCGCCTCGGCGTTCACCGCGCCGCACGTCACGGAGTTCCTCCAGGTGGACGTGACCGGGACCATGGAGGCGGTCGGGCGGCTCCGGCAGCTTCCCGACCTCGCCGAGGTCAGGGTCTCGCCGCTGCTCCTGGTCGCCAAGGCGGTGCTCATCGCGGCCCGCCGCTATCCGATGGCCAACTCGTCGTGGGACGAGGCGAGCCAGGAGATCGTGGTCAAGCACAGGGTGAACCTGGGCATCGCCGCCGCGACCCCGCGTGGCCTGCTCGTTCCCAACATCAAGGACGCCCACGCCCTGTCCCTGCCCGAGCTCGCGGGCGCTCTGGGAGCCCTCGTGGAGACCGCGCGGGCCGGCCGTACCCAGCCTGCCGAGATGGCGGGCGGCACGATCACGATCACCAACGTGGGCGTGTTCGGAGTGGACGCGGGCACCCCGATCCTCAACCCGGGGGAGTCGGCCATCCTGGCCTTCGGACAGATCAGGGATCTTCCCTGGGTGGTCGACGGGCAGATCGTGCCGCGCAAGGTGTGCACGCTCGCGCTCTCCTTCGACCACCGGATCGTGGACGGCGAGCTCGGCTCGCTCTTCCTGCGCGATGTGGGAGCCATGCTGGAGGACCCCCTGCGCATGCTCGCCTGGGGCTGACAGACGGCGCGGTCCGCGCGGGCCATGCGAACGCGGCCCGCGCCGGTCAGGTGAACGACGATGAGCCCGCTCCCTCCAGGGGGAGCGGGCTCGTCCCGTTTCCACGCCCGCGCTTCCCCTGTCCGCGGCCTTCCACGCCTGCGTTCCCCGGGGCCGTCTCCCGAGTTTGACTTCTCGTTTGCCGTACCGCCCTTTCGGAGGTCTCTTGTGGCGAGTTTATGGGGATTGCGGGGAGTTTGGAGTGACTTGTTCACCGTGTCAACCGTTGCCGCTTCCGTGAATCTCGTGTGTCCGTCCTTTTGGTTTTCGGGAGCCGGGCTTTGCCGAATGAGCCCCCGTTTTGGGATGGCTGTGACCTGCTGTGATGAAGGGGTGAAGGGATGGCGCGGCGGGTTGGGGAAGACTGTGGAATAACTGGTTAAAACATCATCGATTCGGCTGGAATTTAGTGGCTAATGCACATATAGATGCTATTGTCGGAATTTGAAAGTTCACGGAAGGTCTGCCAGAAGGGAAAGCCAAATGAGACTCGACAAGCTCTTCCCGACCAGCGGTGCTCCGCTCGCGTGGGGCGGATGCCGCCGACGCCGTCGTTGGGGCGGTTGGGGCGGCTGGGGCTGGGGCGGCTGGTGGTAGTACCCTCAGCGACGAACCGGCGGGTTACCCGCCGGTTCTCGTTTTCGGCCCCCTCACCGAATTCGGCCTCAACGCCGAACGGGGCGGGACCGGCGGAGGACTCCGCACCCCCGGTCGCGCCCATGGTCTCCATCAGGGAGACCTTCGGGCGGTTCTGGCCCTACACCTGGGGCCTGCGCCGGTTGTTCGTGGCCGGAGTACTGCTGGCGATCGTCGCGGCCCTCTGCGAGATCGGTGCGATCCGGCTGTTCGGCTACATCACGGACGAGGTCCTCGCGGGACAGAACCTGGGCGCCTTCTGGGATCCCGCGTTCGCCTGGCTCGGCCTGATGGTCGTCGCGGGCCTGGCCTCCTTCGTGGGCGCGTACGCGACCTCCATCGGCGGCGAACGTTTCCTGCTGCGCCTGAGGGACACGGTGTTCTCGCACATGCAGACCCTGACCCCCGACTTCTTCGACAACCGCAGGCTGGGCGACCTGATGGCCCGGCTCACCGACGACATCGAGGCCATCGAGGAACTGGTCGGCTCCGGTGTGGTCAGGCTCCTCACGACAGTCGCCAGCATCGTCTTCTTCGCCGGGGCGGCCCTCTACACTCGGTGGGACCTCGCATTGGTGACGTTCGCGATGATCCCGGCGTTCCTGATCACCTCGAAGGTCTTCGCGTCGCGGTTCAGGAACGCCGCCGCGCGCGAGCGGCTCAGCAACGGGGCCATGAACAGCGTCATCGAGGAGGGCCTGGCCAACCAGTCCCTCGTCCAGGCGTTCAACCGCCAGGAGGCGGAGGCCGAGCGGCTGCACGCGGAGGGCGGCACCTGGTTGCGGGCCAACGTGGCGCAGGCCAGGCTCTCCGCGCTGTACGGACCGGTCGTCCAGGTCATCGAGACCATCTGCCTGCTCGTCGTCATCGGGTTCGGCGCGTGGGAGATCGTGGCGGATCGTCTCACCATCGGCGGCCTGCTCGCCTTCGCCGCCTACCTCGCCTCCCTCTACCCCGCGGTCCAGAGCCTCGGGCAGATCGCGCTCACCGTCTCCCAGGCGGCCGCGGGTTCCGACCGCGTCATCGAGATCCTGCGGACCGGGCCCGCCGTCGCCGACCGTGATGGGCTTGTCGCCCCCGCGACGCCGAGCCGCGGCAGGATCGACTTCGCCGAGGTCGGCTTCACCTACCCGAACAGGACGAGCCCCACGCTGCGGAACCTGTCCTTCAGTGCCGAGCCCGGCGAGCTCGTCGCGTGCGTCGGGCCGAGTGGCGCGGGCAAGTCCACCCTCACCAAGCTCCTGCTGCGGTTCTACGAGCCGACCGCGGGACGCATCCTGCTCGACGGGGTGGACATCCGCGACCTGCCGCGCCCCTCGCTGCGCGACGCCGTCACGGTCCTCCAGCAGGAGAACCTGCTCTTCTCGGGAACCGTGCGCGACAACATCGCCTACGGCCGTCCCGGAGCCGGCATGGACGAGATCGTCAGGGCCGCCGTCCTGGCGGACGTGCACGAGTTCGTCAGCGGACTTCCCCAGAAGTACGACACGCCCGTCGGGCAGCGTGGCCGTCTCCTGTCCGGCGGGCAGCGCCAGCGCATAGCCATCGCCAGGGCGATCCTGCGTGACGCGCCGGTGCTCGTCCTCGACGAGCCGATGACCGGTCTCGACCCGCCGACCGCCGCGCGGATCATGGGACCCCTCAGGCGGCTCATGTCCGGCCGCACGACCATCCTCATCACCCACGATCTCCGCCTCATCCCCGATACGGCTCGCACGATCGTGCTCGAAACCGCCCACCGCCCCCGCCGGGTGAGGATCAGGCTCGGCGAGTCACGCGAACTGCCGCGCCCGGTCTGAGGCCACGGTCCGGATCGGTGCCGTGCGAAGCCGCCGCCCGGTGTGGTGGGGCGATCCTGGAAAGCCGTGGTCCCGTGTGGACCCGAGAAGCCGTGGTCCCGTGTGGAAACGTGGTTGAACCCGTTCCCCGGAAGGGAAACGGGTTCAACCGCAGGGCAATCCGGTCCGTTTGTTTTCACCTCTGGTGAGGGCCGCCGATAACTTTTCGGCTTCCGGCCGGCGGGCTTTTCCCGGCAGGCCGAAAGGGAAACGTAAATCTCTCCTGGCCTGGCGCGGTTCTCAGGTGGGCGGGTCGCCCCGCCGACCGTCTACCACCACCAGTCGTCGCCCCAGCCGCCGTCCCAGTTGTTCCATCGCCAGCCGCCGCCACCCCGCCAGCCGCCCCGCCAGCCGCCGCCCCGCCAGCCGCCGCCCCGCCAGCCGCAGCCGCCGCCGCAGCGACAACAGCGGCGCCTCCAGCAGCATCCCGCGAGGAAGCCCGCCGAGGTGACCGTCTGGACGGCCGGGGTTGTGGAGGTGGGGGTGACCGTGGCTCCGGCCGGACCCGGGATGAGAGCTCCGGCGAGTAGTCCCGCGCCCATGGTGCTCGCGACGAACGAGGCAGCAGTCTTCAATCTCATGCGGTCCTCCGGTTTCACGCGAAGACGGTTTCGCCCTCCTGGGCTTCGAACACCCCAAACATCGCAGGAGACGCACCTACCACGACACCGCAAAGCACTTATGCTTTGGCAAAGGCCCATATACCTGTATAAATAAGAAATAAATTGTACATATCATGCCATTTCAGGCAGGGAACTCGCTGTCATGATGAATGCGAACCGGGTACCCGTTCTCGCCTTCGGGAAAGCGTGGCCGTACGCTTGCTGGGCACCCGAACGAAGGGAAGATCATGTTCCGGCATGTCGTGCTGTTCACCTGGGCCGAAGGGGCCACCGACGAGCAGAAGGCTGTGGTCGCGACCGAGCTCGGCAAGCTGACAGGGATCATCCCGGAGATCCGCTCGTACACCCTCGGCGCCGACGCGGGCGTGAACCCGGGCAACCACGAGTTCGCCGTCGTCGCGGACTTCGACAGCGTCGACGACTACCTGGTCTACCGTGACCACCCGGTGCACCAGGCCGTGATCGCCGAGCACATCAAGCCCATCGTGGCGACGAGGGCCGCCGCGCAGTTCGTCTTCTGACCTCGGCGGCCAGCCTCCCGTTTCCCTCCGAGAGACGTTTTCTCGCGGAGAGGCGGACCTGGTCGGCGTCGGCGGGCGGGGGTGATCCGGTGAACGCCGCGAGATCCCCCGCTAGTCTCCCGAGGGGTTGTTCTCGCGGTGCATCAGGCGCTCCTCCGACGTCCTCCCGCGCCTGGGCGCCAGAACGACGCTCAGCACGATCCCGACGGCGCCGACGATCATGAAGATCAGGCCGATGACGTCGATGTGCACATCCTTGCCCAGGACGTCGGGTTCGATGGCGAAGCGGAGGATGGCGCCGATCGTGAGAAAGAAGATGCTGACCCCGACACCCATCAGGCCCTCCGGATGTGAGCAGACGCGAGCAGGTGAGTAATGGGCGGGCAAAGTGCTCCCCCTGACGGTCATACCCTCTCCGGCGCGATCACACTATTCAGGCGCCTTTTGTCCGTGGAGGTGGGACCCCAGGAGCCCAGGAAAACCGGCACGCCCAGCGCGTCCGCGACCGCCCCCGGCCAATCGTCGACGCCGTCCACGTAGCGCGGGCGCGCCCCCAGTAGCCGCTCCGTCAGCCTCGCCTGACCGTCGAGGTCACCCGTCGCCCCCACCGGCAGCTCGCCGATGTCGTAGGAGACGCACATCCGCGAAACGGGGACGTCCAGGTGGGTGAGCGCGAGCGCGTCCGCCCCGCCCGCGACCGCCAGCGCGTAGCGGTGTGCGACGGCGTCGAAGTGGCCGACCCGGAAAGGGCCCTGCCACAGGCCCGTCCCGTTGTGCCGCTCGGCCGTCTCCAGCGTCCGGTCCTCGGTCACCAGCGGCCCTGGACCGTGCCGGGGAGTGTAGGAGCGCAGCACGCCCAGCCGCATTGCGGACGCCCCGCCGAGCAGGTCCAGCGCGTTGGCGAAGGTCGTCGTGCTCCAGGTCGTGTACGGATGGAAGCCGTGCCACTCGTCGAGCAGCACCCCCTGCGCCCCCTCGAAGACCACGGGGCCCTCACGCAGCAGGGCGTCCACGAACGCGGAGTCCGTGAGGGGCACCCGCTCGGCGAACGCCCGGTAGGCCGCCACGCAGTCCTCGACGGGGGGAACCGTCATCTGGCCCGTCACCGGCCCCGCCGTCCACCAGGCCGCCTCGAGCTCCCGGCGGAGGGCGTGCAGCTTGTGCGCGAGCCGTACGGGCTGCTCGCAGTCGCCGACGGTCGGCGCGAGGGCCGGGTGTCCCAGGGCGTAGGCGACGGTCTCTCCGACGCCCATCCCGCAGGACCCGTGCCGCTTCTCGCCGCGGGCCAGCTCCCTGGCCCGCCCGGCCGCCACATGGTACGGCGTGGCGAGCAGGGCGTCCCTGTCCACGGTGAGCAGCCCGAACGGGTCCGGCACGCCCAGCCTGGCCAGGTTCGCGGCCTCGGAGGCCAGGGCGAGCGGGTCCACGATCGTGAAGCGCGACAGGTGGGTCGGAACGCCCCGGAAGGTTCCGGCTCCGAACTGGGCGAAGGTGTGGTGCCGCCCGTCGGGCAGGACCACGTTGTGCGCCGCCTGACCGCCCCCGTTGAAGCGGACCACCGCCTGTACCGGCTCCTGCGCGCAGAGCCAGTCCACGACGGTCCCCTTGCCCGCGTCGCCGTACCCGAGGTCGGTCACGATCACGTGTTCACGCATGAGAGACCCTCCTGATCCGCCTGTTCACAGGCGGATCACCCCGCTGTCGCCGCCGACGTCCAGCCCCTCGGTCACCACGAGCGAGCGCCGGCCCAGCCTGGACAGCGCCCTGCCCACGGCCTCACCGGCGGCCGAGCCGAGCTCGTCGAGGTCGTCCAGCCCCTCGTCCAGGTCGATGGCGTCCTCGCCGAGACCAACGGTGAGCGCGATGGTCTCGCAGACCGCGTCGAGGTCGTCCAGTTCGAGCACGTTCTGGCCGAGCAGTTCGCGCCATGCGGTCAGCACCTCGCCGTCTCCCGAGTTGCTCGCCCCCGCGGGCAGGATGTAGTAGACGTCGTAGATCCTGGTCAGCTCGGCCACGATCTCCTTCGTCGAGATGTCCTGCCGCAGCCTGTCGCCGATCACCTGGCTGACCTGACGGCGGCTGACCTTCGGATAGGGCAGCTCGTCGCCGATGATGAACAGGTACCCCCTGCGTCCCCGCCTCTCGAAGCAGTCGAGCGAGGTGTGCCTGGCCATGAAGTACATCGCCAGCTCGTATGACTCGGTCTTCTGCCCGCCGCCCCCGCCCTCCAGCAGGATCTTGCCGAGGTCCTCGTCCATCCGGTTGTCGGACTCGAACTGGCCGATCTGCAGCGGGGCGCGGTCGCAGGTCGCGTCGCCGATCGCGCCGAAGAGGATCTGCGGGTCGGTGGCGTAGCCCTTGCGCAGCAGCAGGCCGAGCAGGTCGGGCAGCTTGGTCTGAAGCGTTCTGGGCACCCCGCCCATCGAGCCCGTCACGTCGAACAGGACCGCGACGGCGAGCGTGTCGGGGTGTTCGCCGGAGTCGCGGCTCTCGCGGGCCGTGACGCCGTGCGGGTCGAGGTCCTCGTGCGCGGTACGTGCGCCGCTGTCGCTGTAGGCGAAGGCGCTCGTGCCCTTGGCGGCGCGGTAGCTCGCGGCGGCGGTGTAGACGTCGGTCGACCAGATTCCGCTTCCCATGGGGTCTCCTGATTCCGGGCCGGGGCCGGTGCCTGCCGGGCCCGTGAAGGTCGTCGAGGGGGCGCGGGATTTCCCGCCGAGCCGCCGAAACCGCCGAAACCGCCGGAACCGTTCGGAGACGGCTCTGCTTCGACGCGACGGAGGGCTGACTCCCTCTGTTGTTCTCAGGTTGAGATAGTCTCATTATGAGAATAACGATGGTCGGCGTCAAGCCGTGCGATCCCTTTGCGGGGGTACGGCGCGCTCAGCGCCTGAGGCCGTCGAGTATCACGGTGGTCAGATAGTCGTCCGCGCGAGCCCCGGGGCGGCAGATGGCCACGTTGAGCAGGGCGATGACCTCGCTGGGCGGGATGTCCTCGCGCAGCGTCCCCTCCTCCTGGGCGCCCTTGGCGAGCTGCTCGAACAGGGCGTTGAGGTCGCGCTCGAGCCGTGGCAGCTCGGGGTGGGAGATCGGCGTGGACGACAGCGTCTTGGCCAGGCCCAGAGGTAGCCCGGCGCAGTGCTCGACGACCAGGCGCAGGACCTGCCAGCGCGGCGTCTCCTCCGCGGCGGCGGCTCTGCTGAACGTCATGAGCCGCTGCAGCGTGTCGACGGCTATCTCCTCCAGCAGGGCCTGCCGGTCGGGGAAGTGGCGATAAAGGGTGCCGACGCCGAGCCCCGCGGCGCGGGCGATCTCCTCCATCGACACTCTCGCGCCGTGTTCGGCGAACAGGTCGAGCGCGGTCGTGACGATGAGCTCGCGGTTGCGTCGCGCGTCGGCTCGCACGGATCCGCCCTTCTTCGTTGGCCGGTCAAGCGGAATCCCGGCCTCAGGTTAATGTAGCGTGAGCTATCGGAACCTGAGGATCCGATTCACTTTATGAGGGTTTGTGAGGACAGGCCTCTACATCAGCGGTGTCGGTCTGAGTCTGGACGCCATGATCGGACAGGTGCGCACGGCGGCGGAGGCCGGGCTCGACAGCGCCTTCTTCAGCCAGCTCACCTCGTGGGACGCGCTCACCGTGCTGACACTCAGCGCGAGCCAGGTGCCGGGCATCGACCTGGGAACCGCGATCGTGCAGACCTATCCCCGGCATCCGCTCGTGCTGGCCGGGCAGGCGCTCACGGCGCAGGCGGTCAGTGGGAACCGCCTCACCCTCGGCATCGGGCCCAGCCACCAGCAGGTCATCGAGGGGCAGTTCGGCTACTCCTACGACCGGCCTGCCCGGCATATCAGGGAATACCTCTCGGCGCTGCGGCCGCTGCTGCGCGGCGAGCACGTCGAATACCGGGGGCAGACCCTCACCGCCTCGGGACAGGTGGACGTGCCGGGCGCGAAGCCGCCCTCCGTGCTGCTCTCCGCGCTCGGCCCGGTCATGCTGCGCGTCGCGGGCCAGCTCGCGGACGGCACGGTGACCGTGTGGACGGGGCCCGAGGCGATCGCCGACCACATCCGGCCCGCGATCACCCGCGCCGCCTCGGAGGCCGGGCGGCCCGATCCCCGGATCGTGGCCACGGTCATGGTGAGCGTCACCGCCGATCCCGACGGTGTCCGGCAGCGGGTGGCCGATCAGGTGGGGTTCACCGCGAGCTTTTCCAGCTACCGGACCATCCTCGACCGCCAGGGCAAGGCGGGGGTTCACGAGACGGTCGTGGCGGGCGACGAGACGACCGTGGAGAAGGCGCTGCTGAGATACGCGGAAGCCGGGGCGACGGAGCTGGTGGTGAGCCCGTTCGGCACCGAGCACGAGCGGTCGCGGACCATCGAACTGCTCGCCTCCCTGCGCGGGTCTCGGCGGTGATCGGATCACAGCGGTGATCGGGGTCCGGCGGCGGGCAGGAGCGGGCCTCAGAGGTGCAGAGGCCGATACTTCCGCGGGCCGTAGAGATCGTCGAGCAGGTCGTCGAGTTCGCTCAGCAGCCGCCAGGCGTCACGGGGCGGGCCGATCAGGCTTCCCCGTACGAAACGGCGGATCGCGGCGGGAGCCCGGTCGCCCATGAGGGCGGCCACGCAGCGGGTGGCGAGCCTGATGTCGGTGGCCTCGGTCGCGGGCCTGCCCTCAAGGACCTCCCGCGGGTAGTCGTCGCGGTGCCGGGCGACCAGGACGGTCAGCGGGCTGCCGAGCGGAACCGACTGGCTCCAGTCGACGAGCACCAGGCCGTGGTCGAGCGGATGGACCAGGACGTGGTGCCCGAACACCGCGCCGTGCACGACCCCGGCCTTGTGGGCTGCCCCGATCACGACCAGTAGCCGCCGCCAGATCCACGCCGCGTCCCTCGGGTCCAGCACGGGCCGCAACCGTGTGATCTCCGCCAGGCTCACGAACCCTTCCGGGACCCGGCTGATCACGTTGGCCTGCCGTTCGACCCCGTCCGAGCGGTGCCTGAACGACTCGACCAGCCGGGGCACGTACGGCAGCAGGAGCGGGTCGCCCTCACGCTCGATCGTCCTGAGCGCGTCCGCCTCGCGCCGCATGAGGTCGTTGTCGGCGTGGCTGCGCGGAACCTTGAGCAGGGTGTCGGGGCCGCTCTCGTACAGCACGGCCGTTGCGCCCCTGCGGAGCACCTTTCCGACGCGGTAGGTTCCCCGTCTCGTGGTGATCACCGTCTCGGAGCCCGCGCCGCGTGTGGTTCCCGCGCTCTTCCCGCCGTGCGCCGCCCACAGCCCGGCCAGCTTGGCGAAAGCCTCCGCGGTTTCGGGGCCGGGCGCGAGGTCGGGATGGAGGAGCCGTGCCAGTCTCCGGTAGGCCTGTTTCGGCGACTCCCCGCCGAACAGGTCCTCCGGGGTACGGGCGGCACAGACCAGCGCGATCGCCTCTTCCCTGGGGGTCATCGGACCTCCTCCTCCCTGGCGGGCCGCAGCAGCGCAGGGTGGAGAAGACGGGCGTCCCCGGCGCGGTAGAGCTTCGCGCGGGGTCCGCCGCGGGTCCCGCCGCTCTCCGTGGCCTCCCCGGTGCTCTCCACGAACCCGGGCACCGAGAGGACCTTGCGGTGGAAGTTACCCGCGTGCAGCGAGACGCCCCACACCGTCTCGTAGACACCGCGAAGCTCGGAGATCGTGAACGTCTCGCCGACGAACGTGGTGGCCAGCGGGGTGTACTCCAGCTTGCTCCGCGCCCGCTCGAGGCCGTCCGCGAGGATGCGCGAGTGGTCGAAGGCCAGCTCCGGCAGCCGGTTGGCCGGGTGCCAGGCGGCGTCCGCCGCATCCGACCCCGCTTTCGGGTCGGGCAGATCGGGGGCGAAGGCCAGGTAGGAGACCGAGACGACCCGCATCCTCGGATCCCGATCCGGTGTCCCGTAGCTGGCCAACTGCTCGATGTGCGCGCGGGGGGCGAGCCCGGTCTCCTCGGCCAGCTCCCGCTTCGCCGCCTCCGGCAGATCCTCGCCCGGCCTGATGAACCCCCCGGGCAGCGCCCACCGCCCCACGTGCGGGTACTGACCTCGCTCGACCAGCAGCACGTGCAGCACGCCCCCGAGAATGGTCAGCGCGACCACGTCGACCGTCACGGCGACCGCGGGAAACGCGCGCGGGTCGTACCCGGCCAGGAACTCGGATTCGTTCTCATCCACGACATGTCCTTCTCAGGTCCAGATAATCTCATTATGAGAATAACTATGTTCGCGTGTCAACGCTCACGAGACCTGGCGGCGCGCCGCCGGAGGACATCGGAAAGACGCATGGCTCGGAAGATGTACCCCGTAGCCCGTAAGGCGCGTGACTCGTAAGGAGCGTGACCAGGAAGACGTGGTTCGGCGGGCACGCGGCCCGGCGGACGCGTGGCCGGGAAGGGTGCGCACATATGACGCACATATGAAACGAGGGGTGGTCCTGCGGGCAGGACCACCCCTCGTTCTCGCCTGCCGCGGGAGCAGGTGATCTGGGCGGCCGATCCGGACGGCGGGTCCGGAGGAGAGGGCCGGGCGGAGGCGGGGTCAGAAGGCGTCTTCCGGCAGCTCCATCAGGCTCTGGTCGGTGTCCGCCAGCACGCGGCGCTCGGTGGCGACGCGGGGCAGGACGGTTCTGGCGAAGAACGACGCCGCCGCCACCTTACCCAGGTAGAACGACCGGTCGTTCCTGGCTGTTCCCGATCCGGGCGTGCCGTCGAGGGAGCCGAGCGCGGCCAGTGCCACCTCGGCCTGGCGCAGGAGCAGCCAGCCGATCACCACGTCGCCCAGGGCGAGCAGGAATCGGGTGGTGTTGAGGCCGACCTTGTAGACCTCCTCGGGGCTCTCCAGCGAGGCGATGGCCCAGCCCGCCATCGTGTCGGCCATGGCCTTGACCTCGTCGGCGGCCTCCTCAAGCAGCCCGCGCTCCTCCTTGAGACGGCCGTTGCCCGCCTCGGAGGCGGCGAAAGCCTTGACGTCGGTGTACAGCGAGCCGAGGGCGGCGCCCTGGTTGCGCAGGACCTTGCGGAAGAACAGGTCCAGGCCCTGGATCGCGGTCGTGCCCTCGTAGAGGGAGTCGATCTTGGAGTCGCGGACGTACTGCTCGATCGGGTAGTCCTGCAGGTAGCCCGAACCCCCCAGGGTCTGCAGCGAGCGGGCGAGCAGCTCGTAGGAGCGCTCCGAGCCGACGCCCTTGACCAGCGGGAGCAGCAGGTCGTTCATCGCCTCCGCGTGCTCGTCCCTGCGGCCCTCGAAGCCGGCGATCTGCACCGCGTCCTGGTAGGTGGCCGTCAGCAGCACCAGCGCCCGCATTCCCTCCGCGTACGACTTCTGGAGCATGAGCTCGCGGCGCACGTCCGGGTGGTGGGTGATGGTCACGCGCGGGGCGGACTTGTCGGCCATCTGGGTCAGGTCGGCGCCCTGCACCCGGGCCTTGGCGTACTCGAGGGCGTTCAGGTAGCCGGTCGAGAGCGTGGCGATCGCCTTGGTCCCGACCATCATCCGGGCGTGCTCGATGATCATGAACATCTGCCTGATGCCCTGGTGCACGTCGCCGATCAGCGTGCCGACGGCCGGGTGCCTCTCACCGAAGGTGAGCTCGCAGGTCGTGGAGGCCTTCAGGCCCATCTTCTTCTCGAGGTTGGTGACGTAGACGCCGTTGCGCTCGCCCAGCTCACCGGTCTCCAGGTCGACGTGGTACTTCGGGACCAGGAACATCGACAGGCCCTTCGTGCCGACGCCGTGCCCTTCGGGACGGGCCAGCACCAGGTGGAAGATGTTCTCGGCCAGATCGTGCTCGGCGCTGGTGATGAAGCGCTTGACGCCCTCGATGTGCCAGGTGCCGTCGGGCTGCCGTACGGCCTTCGCCCGGCCGGCGCCCACGTCGGAGCCCGCGTCGGGTTCGGTGAGCACCATGGTGGCGCCCCACTGCCTGTCGATGGCCAGCCGGGCGAAGCGCTTCTGCTCCTCGGTGCCGATGACGTGCATCACGTAGGCGAAGGCGGGGCCGCTGGCGTACATCCAGATGGCCGGGTTCGCGCCGAGGATCATCTCGGCGAGTGCCCAGTTGACGCTGTTCGGCAGGCCGGGGCCGCCCAGCTCGGCGGGCAGGCCGATGTTGGTCCACCCTCCGTCGCGGTAGGCGGCGAACGACTTCTTGAAGCCCTCCGGCATCGTCACCGCGCCGGTCGCGGGGTCGAAGACGGGCGGTTTGCGGTCGCCCTCCTCGAAGGAGTCGGCCAGCACGCCCGTCGCGAGGCGGTTGACCTCGTCGAGGATGCTCCGTACGACGTCCTCGTCCAGGTCCGCGTAGGGGCCGGTGCCCAGGATGTCCCTGCGCCCGAACACCTCGAAGAGATTGAACTCCACGTCGCGGAGGTTGCTCTTGTAGTGGCCCATGGGGATCTGCTCCTTGAAACCGGGGGGAACCGGACTGCTGCGTACTCGTGAGTAACCTTACTCGCAATGCTACCCGTCAGTAACCCCTAAAAAACTGTACCGGCAAGGACGTTTGTCACATCCCGCAAGGGAAGCCAAAAGTTCCACGGCGCGCCGCCGTACGGCGAGGGGCGGCTCGCTGACCTGCGGTGCCTCCTGGCGCGGTCGATTCGACGCCCCCGCTCGCCGTCTCCTGCCCGCGGATCGGCGGCGGCTCTTCTAGGCTCGTCGCATGGACGAGCGGTGGCGCGCTGACCTCGCGCTGTGGGGGATCCCCGACGAGATCGCGGCCCGGGCGCGGACCAATCCCTGGGGACATTCACCCGCCCGGTTCGCCGAGCGGACCGACAGGGCGCTCGCGGAGCCGGAGGGGCCGACGCGGGCCCGGATCGCCGAGGCGCTCCCGGAAGGCGGAAGCGTGCTGGACGTCGGCGCGGGCACGGGGGCGGCCTCCCTGCCGCTGGCCGCGAGCCTGGGAGAGCTGATCGCGGTCGACACCTCCGCCGGGATGCTCGCCGAGCTGGAGTCGCGGGCGGCCGATCTCGGTGTCCCCCTCAGGACCCTGGTCGGGCGCTGGCCCGACGTGGCGGCCCGGACCCCGGTCGCGGACGTGGCGGTCGCCGCCCACGTCGTCTACAACGTCCCGGACCTGGCCGCGTTCCTCGCCGAGCTGTCCGGCCACGCCCGGGCGCGGGTCGTCCTCGAGCTCACCGAGCGTCATCCGATGAGCTGGCTCAACCCGCTCTGGGCGCATTTCCATGGGATCGTCCGCCCGGAGCGGCCGACGGTCCACGACGTGATCGCGGTTGCCGAGGCGCTCGGCCACCGGGTGCGTCACGAGGAGCGCCTGGCCCCGCTGTCCCGCTTCGCCACGCTGGAGGAGCTGGCGGAGAGCGCCTGCAGGCGGCTCTGTCTCGACGCCGAGCGGGCGGATGAGGTCGTCGCCGCGGTGGTCCGGCTCGACATGTGGCCGGTCCCGCGCGATCGCTGGTTCACACTCTGGTGGGAATCGAAGTGATTGCCGAGGCGTTGCCCCGGTAGAGCGCTCAGTGGAGACGCTCCCGGACGAGACGCGCCGTACCCGGTCGGAAAAGACGACGCTCCTGAAGGAGGAGCCGTCATGGCCTGGGTTCTCGTCGTCGTCGCCGGTCTGTTCGAGGTCGCCATGGCGTACTCACTCAAACTGAGCCACGGCTTCTCCGAGCTGCTGCCGAGCATCGGGTTCGCCGTCTTCGCCGTGCTCAGCTTCGGTCTCCTCGCGATGGCTCTCAAGAGCCTGGAGGTCGGTACGGCCTACGCCGTCTGGACCGGCATCGGCGCCGTCGGCACCGCGGCCCTGGGCATGCTCCTCCTGGGCGACGAGGTGTCGTTCCTCAAGATCGCCTCCATCTCCCTCATCCTCGTGGGCGTCGTCGGCCTCAACCTCGCGGGCGGCGGGCACTGATCCGCGACCCCGGAGGCCATCGCCATCCCAAGTCCTCTCGCGTGGCCCGTGACCTGCGCTCCAGGGCGCGGGCCCGGCGAACCGAAACCAGCTTGACGCGATAGACGGTGTCGCGGTTGGGTGTGGGCATGATTGACGTTCACTACGTGACCTTCGACTGCGCCCGGCCGTACGAGCTGGCGGCCTTCTGGAGCCAGGCCACCGGCTGTGAGATCCATCCGGAGACGGAGAAGGACGATGACGAGGTTCTCGTCATCGGCAGGCCGAACCTGCTGTTCATCAGGGTCCCCGAGGGCAAATCGGTCAAGAACCGCGTCCACCTCGATGTCACGGGCTCGGACGGCACCACCCGCGACCAGGAGGTCGAGCGGCTCGCCGGGATCGGCGCCACGGTTCAGGACGATCGGCGCAACCCCGACGGCACCGGCTGGGTGACCATGCTCGACCCCGAGGGCAACGAGTTCTGCGTCTGCCGCGCGGAGTACGAGAAGAACCCCTGACAGGGTCCGTCGGCGGTCCTGGCGCGTTCTGACGCACCGTGCGCATCATGTCGACCAGGCGCGTCGACCAGGCGTTTCGGCGGCCGTGAGGCGTGTCGGCGGTGGCGAGGCGTCGGTGGTCGCGGGCGTGTCGGCGGTGGCGGGGGGCGCGTGGGCGAATGGCCGGGCGTTTCAGTGGCCCTGGGGGAGCGAAGGGCGTCCCCGTCCCTTGAGCGTCAGGGCCACGACCGCGGTGATCAGATACACCACCACGCCGCCCCAGAGCGCGTCGAACGCGGCGCCGAACACGCCCTCGTCGTCGACGATGAGCTGTACCGGATACATGAGCGCCGCCGCGCCGAGCGCGGGATAGAGCGAGAACCGCCAGGGGCGGCGAAGCGCCCACAGACGGGCCTGCCGCGTCACCCGGTCGCCGGAGTTGGGCTTGCCGATCGAGCCGATGGCCGCGATCAGCGCGAACAGGCTGATCCCCAGCGACAGCGCCCAGGTGAGGTCTGCGGGACCCGGCAGGATCACGCCCATGCCGAAGCTGGCGGCCGCGGCCGTGACGCCGGTCACTGCGGCGGTCCTCCAGGGGGCTCCACGCAGGGCGGCACCGGCGAGGGACATCTCGTCACGTCGAGTGAGTTCGTCGTTCATGTCTTTAGATTGCCCTTCCATCCCCCCTGTCCACATCGGGGAGGAACCCTGATCCTTCCCCTACCTGCTGCAGAGGCATGGGAGGGGTGGGTCTTGGAGGGAAGACCCTGATCCACCTCTGACGTCTGTCTCTCGATAGGTTGGAGGCCATGCCGATGACCTTCCGTACCGCAAGGATCGACGACGTTCCGCTGATCGTAGCCATGATCGCCGACGACACGATCGCCGCCGCCCGCCAGGGCGCCTTCGGCGACGAGCACCGCGCGGCTTTCGAGGCCATCGACGCCGACCCCAACAACGAGCTGATCGTCGCCGAGCTGGACGGCGAGGTCGTGGGCACCATGCAGCTCACCTACATTCCGGGAATCTCCCGGCGGGGGGCGCTCAGGCTGCAGATCGAGGCGGTCAGGATCGCCGCGACCGTGCGGGGCGGAGGGCTGGGCAGGCAGATGATGGAGTGGGCCGTCGAGCGCGGCAGGGCCAGGGGCTGCGCCCTGGTCCAGCTCACCACGGACAAGGCCCGCAAGGACGCGCACCGGTTCTACGACTCGCTCGGCTTCGTCGCGTCCCACGAGGGATACAAGCTCGCGCTGAGCTGATCATCGCCGCGCCCGGTCATGGTCAGTGCGCGGGCGCCCCGCCCGGTCGCGGGTCGTGCCAGGCGGTCATGGGCGTCGCACCGGCGTCGCGCCGCGCGCCGAGCTGGTCGATCATCCAGCGGCACCAGTCGATGCGGTGCCTCTCGTAGCTGATCCCGTGACACAGGGTCGCGTAGTCGCCGAACCGTTGGTTCTCGCAGCCGGGCACGTCCGTGAACGACGCCCGCTCGTCCTCGTAGGCCGCGAGCCGCCGCTCGTGTGCCTCAAGCTGCATCTGGAAGAGCTTGGTGGTCTCCGCGGGGTCGGCGAGCCAGGCGGCGTAGGACTTGAGCACCAACTCGTCGCGCTCCGGGCGCGCCTGTGGCGGCTCGACCGTCCATTTCCGCAGCGCGTCGATCCCCGCGCCGGTGATGGAGTAGATCTTCTTGCGCTGCGGGCCCGGACCAGGGACCTGCTCGAAGGTGACCAGTTCGGCCGCCACCAGGCGCTGCAGCTCCGGATGGATCTGGCTGTGCCGCGCCGTCCAGAAATATCCCAGGGGGTGTCCCATGGCGGTGGCCAGCTCGTATCCGGACCTCGCCCGGCGCGCGAGCGCCGTGAGGATCGCGTATCCGAGTGTCGAGGTCATCGCGGCAGGATCTCACGGGCCGCTGACGTGCGGCACCGTATCCTCACCTATGTCGTTTAAGACATAGTCGTTGGGGTCGGAGGGCGGGACGGGGCGCAGCGGGGCCAGTTCGACCAGGTTGTCGTGGTAGACGGCGCCCCTGCCCATGTCGGCGTCACGCTCGTCGACCACGGCGTTCACCGTCGAGCCCCCCGGGCTCAGCTTGCGCCAGTGCCCCTTCGTCGAGGCCACGACGCCGGGCCGTACCCGGTCGCTGATCTCGACCACGGCCTCGAACCCGCCGTTCGCGTTGAACACCCGGGCTCGTTCCCCGTCGCTCAGCCCCCTCGGCGTGGCGTCCTCCGGATTGACCAGGACCCTCGGCCCCTTCGAGCGTCGCAGCAGCTCGGGGTTGTTGCCGAAGATGGTGTTGAGGAACGTGTGCGAGGCGGGAGTGATCAAGGCCAGAGGGTACGGCCCGCCGCCGGCCGAGGCCGTGTGCGGAGGCACGTACGCGGGTCCCGAGCCGAACTCCATCTTGCCCGAGGGTGTGGGGAAGCCGTCGGTGAACGGTACGAACGGCCGCGGCACACTGAGCCTGACCCAGCCCTCCTTTCGCAGCCGGTCGACCGTGATCCCCTCAAGCGATGAGTGTCCTGAGGCGAGCAGCTGCTCGGCCAACTCCAGGTCGGAGTCGTACAGGGACGGCTCGGTGAGCCCCATGTGCCGGGCCAGGCGGCGGAACGTCTCCGTGGTCGACAGGCACTCGCCGGGAGGCTCGACCGCGGGCTCGTTCCACATCAGGTACATGTGCCCGTAGCCCGAGTGCAGGTCGGTGTGCTCGATCTGCATGGTCGCGGGCAGCACGATGTCGGCGTAGTCGACGGTGTCGGTCGGGAACTGCTCCATCACGACGGTGAACAGGTCCTCGCGCAGCAGCCTCTCGCGGACGCGGTTCTGGTCGGAGGTCGAGCCCGCCGGGTTGGCGGCGTAGACCCACAGGCATTTCACCGACTCGTCCAGCCCCTCGGCCAGCCGGGTCATCGTGAGCTGCCTGACCGGCGCGGCGAGCAGGTCGTCGCGGGTGTCGATGTTCAGGTGGATGTGGCCGCTGGTCGAGTAGGCGACCCCGCCGCCGGGATGACGCCAGTCGCCCGTGACGCCGGGGATGGCGGCGATCGTCCGCATCGCCGTACCGCCGCCCGCGTGCCGCTGGACGCCCATCGTGGCCCGGATGCCGGTGGGGCGGGTGTGCGCGAGCCGTACTCCCAGGGCCCGGATGGCGGACTCGGGCAGCCCGGTGATCTCCGCGACGCGCTCGGGGGGATGCCGCAGGATCTCCGCGCGGAAGTCCTCCCAGCCGCTCGTGTGCGCGGCCAGATAGTCGCGGTCCTCCGCGCCCTCGGACAGGACGACGTTCATCAGCCCCAGCGCGAGGGCCGCGTCCGTGCCCGGCCTGATCGGCAGGTGCTCGTCGGCCTGCTCTGCGGTCCTGGTGCGGATCGGGTCGATCGCCACCACGTACGCCCCCGCGGCCCGCGCCTCCTGGATGAACTTCCACAGGTGGTGGCCGCTGGTCAGCGTGTTGGTGCCCCAGAGCAGGATGAGCCTCGACAGCGCGAACGTCTCGGGATCCATCCCGGCGGGCGTGCCGTTCGTGCTCAGGAGGCCGAAGTTCCCCGCGGTCGAGCAGATGTTCAGGAAGTGCCTTGAGGCGCCGAGGACGTTCCAGAACCGCCTGCCCGCGACGCCCTCACAGCCCTGGATGTGGCCCAGCGTCCCGGTGCCCAGGTAGGGCCAGATCGCCTCGCCGCCGTGCTCGTCCACGATGGCGCGCAGCCGTACGGAGATCTCCTCGAGGGCCTCGTCCCAGCTGATCCGCTCAAAGCGGCCGGACCCCTTCGGGCCGGCCCGGCGCATCGGGTGAAGGATGCGATCGGCCGCCCTGGTGTGCTCCAGATAGCGGTTGACCTTCACACAGAGCGCGCCGCGCGTGTAGGGGTGGTCGGGGTTGCCTCGCATCCCGACCGCCTCGCCGTCCTTGACGGTCACCACCCACGAGCACGTGTCCGGGCAGTCCAGCGGACAGGCCCCCAGAACGCGCAGTTCACCCAGCGACATGCCCCGACTCTAGCCAGACACGCCAAAAAGAGGCACGGCCGTCCGGCCGTGCCCCTTCTCGCTCTCGCCGGGGGACGGGACTACCGCGCCACGCCCGCGTGGTCCTCGTCCTGCGCCTGGAGGTCACCGCTCCTGCGCTGGTTGGAGACGGGCGCCGCAGTGGCGGTGCCGCCGGGAAGGACGGGGCTGTAGGCGTAGACGAACGCCGCCGTCGCGATCGCGCCGGTGTTCACCGCCAAGGCCCGGTCGTTGATGTTGGCGATGGTGTCGCAGGCCCGGTGGTAGCACTTGTCATACGCCACCCCGGCCTCACCGCCGAACGTGGCGGCCTCCTCGGGAGTCTTGAGGCCCTCAGCGCCGGTGAACAGGCCGCCCGCGGGGATGCCCGCCGCGATGAAGGGGCCGTAGTCGGAGCGCCCGGTGAAGTCGGTTCCCTTGTACGGCTGGCCGACCGCGGTGAAGTACGCCTCGAAGAGCTTCTCGATCTTGTCCGATCCGGGAGGGCCCGCCGGGGAACCGGTGTGGTCGGAGTCGTCGCCGTCGTAGATCCCGTAGATGAAGTTCGGCGAGGCGATCATGTCGAAGTTCAGGTACAGCTTGATCTTGGCCTTCTCCTCGGGCGAGAGGCTGGCCACGTAGTGCTGGGAGCCGAGCAGGCCCAGCTCCTCCGCACCCCAGAAGGCGAAGCGGAGCCTGTTCCTGGTGGGCAGGAGGTTCGCCTTCAGGGCTGTCTCCAGCACGCCCGCGCTGCCGGAGCCGTTGTCGTTGATACCGGGCCCCTCCGCCACGCTGTCCAGGTGACCGCCGAGCATGACGACCTTGTTCGGGTCGCCCCAGCGGCTCTCGGCCAGCACGTTGCGCGTCTTGCGGTGCAGGTCGCTCTCGGCGTTGACGGTGAGCGTGACCCGCGTCCCCGATGCGGCCAACTCGTTGCCGACGGCGAAGGCGGCGCCGACGACGGGAATGTGCGTGGTCGGCTCGCCGAGCGTGCCGGTCAGCAGGCCCCGGCGGTCGTTGGCCCCCTCACCGGGCTGGCCCTCGTTGAAGATGATCACACCGGAGGCGCCCGCCGCCTGGGCCAGTTCGGCCTTGACCTGGAAGTTGCACGTGCCGCGCTGCAGCAGCGCGATATTGCCCGGGACGAACCCGGCGAAGTCGGCGGCCTCACAGCCCGAGGTCGAGCTCGGCGCCGGAGTCGGCGGCAGCACCAGGTCGACGGCCTGCACGTCGGCCGTCACGTTCCCCGAGCCCGAGTAGGTCATGGGCCTGAAATCGGTACCGGACGCGTAGGCCTTCGCGTCGGGCGTGACCCGGTTGAGCACGGGTTTGCCGATGACGCGGAAGAACGGGAACTCGAACTCCTGCAGGGTCACGTTGTATCCCGCGGCGCGCAGCCTCCCCGCCACATAGGCGACCGACGCCTCGTGTCCCGGGGTGCCTGAGGCACGGGTGCCGCCGTTGGCGTCGGCGATCTGCTGAAGCTTCTCCAGATGCCGCTTGACGGACGGCGCCTTGACGGACTTGCTGAGGGCCGCGGGGTCCGGCTCCGTGCTGGCGGAGGCGGCCGAACCGACGGGCAGACTCATGGCCGAAGCCGCGACGATCGCGGCCAGCAAGCCCTTGTACGCGCGTGCGCGCATGCGAAACTCCTCTAACGAGAGTGGAGCAGGAAATCCCCCGTGATCGCGATAAATGGAACGTAGTATGGGTAATCACGATCTTTAAAGACTGACTCCACTTTTGTTATCGAGCGGAGTCGAATCAGCGTTCGGGGTGTTCCCCGGCGCCACTTGACGGTCGTGGTGTCACTGGCGTAGTGGCACACAGTCGTGTGCCGTCACGCACCACGCCACGGCCGATCGTCCGGAACGTCCCACACCGTCCCCGGACACAAAGTGGTCGCGGGGAGTGGCTATGGTCAGGTGCGGTGAAACCGGGGCGACGGCGAGCGGACTGCGGCGCATGATGATCAGCTTTTCAGGCCACCGCTCGCCCCGACCGCCGTCGCCGCATTCCAGCAGGTCAATTCTCAATCTCGGATAGGTACGCGATGTTCGCCAAATCGGTTTCGTCCGGGCTGACACCCCCGGCGAACCAGGCGTCCAGGATCTCCTCCAGCAGTGGCGCCGACGTCAGCCTGAGGCTTATCGCCAGCACGTTGGCGTCGTTCCACTGCCTGGCGCCGGTCGCCGTCGCCGCGTCCAGACACAGGGCCGCCCGTACCCCCCGCACCTTGTTCGCCGCGATCGACGCCCCCGTGCCGGTCCAGCAGCACACGACCGCCTGGTCCGCCACGCCGGAGGCGACGTCCTCCGCGGCCCGCGCGCAGCACCACGCCCAGTCGGCGCGCTCGTCGGTCACGGCGCCATGCAAGATCACCGTGTGCCCTCTTTTCTCGATCTCCGATGCCAGGATGGGAGCCACTCCGTCAAGGCTGTCCGAGGCCAGTGAGATACGCATGACTCCGATTGTGGACACTGGAAGAGAAGATCGGTGACGCACCTGTAATGCGGAACGTGCAGAATCGCTGGCGGTGACGGAAATCAGGGACCGCGAAGAGGTGACGCCCGTCGACGGCACAAGGCCGGAGACAGGGCGTGACTCCGCCATGCTCGTCGTCGAGCCGCTGCTCCCGCAGCGCATCCGCAGACCATCCGATCTGCTGCGCTTCCTGGCGACGCTGCTCGGGCTCGTGGCCGTCGTGCTGCTCGCGCTCGTCGCGCAGAAGACGCTCAACGGCCTCGAAGGCGACGTCATCGACGGGACGAACCGGGCGCCGTTCCTGCTCAGCGGCCTGGTCGGCGTGCTCAGCGGCGCCGCCATGCTGGGCGTGCCCACCGCGTACGCGATCGAGCGGGTGCTTCACCGCGACGGCCTGCGGGTCGCGGAAGGACTCTTCGCGGCGATCGCCGGAATGGTCCTGTCCTTCGCCCTCGGCGAGTGGATCCTCACCGTGGGCCCCGAGGACCTGAGACTCCTGCTGACCGGCGGCAGGAACGGGGTCGAACCCCTCAACACGCTGCTCACCTCGATCATCGCCTACGTCACCGCGGTGCGCATATCCCGCCGCCCCACCTGGCGGGCGGCCCTGTGGAGCGCGGTCGCGCTCAACGCCATCGCGCTCTTCGCCGCGACCGCCGCCACCATCCTCGGCATCGTCGTCTCCATCCTGGTCGGCCTCGCCGTCGGCTACGCCACCCTGTACGGCATCGGCAGCCCGAACACCAGGCCGCCCGGCAGCGCGGTCGTCGCGACGCTCGCCAAGCTCGGCTTCGTCCCGGTCAGGGCGCGCAGGCTCGACGACGACCACCAGAGCAGCAGGAGGTACGCCGTCGGCCTCAAGGACGGCACCCGCCTCGACGTCACCGTCCTCGACCGCGACCGTCAGGTCGCCGGAGTGCTCTACCGCATCTGGCGCCGGATCCGGCTCAACACGGAGACCCGCCGCAGGGCCATCCGCTCGCTGCGCGCCGAGCTGGAGCGCGAGGCCCTGATGGCGTACGCCGCGCAGGCTGCGGGAGCCAGCACGCCCAGGCTCGTCGGCACCAGCGAGATCGGCACCGAGGCCGCGCTGCTCGCCTACGAGCACACCGAGACCCGCGCGCTGGACGACATCCCCGACGAGGAGATCGACGACAACCTGCTCGCCCAGATCTGGGAGCAGGTCCTGCTCCTGCAGGTCCAGCGACTCGCCCACCGGCGGCTGACCGGCGACAGCATCCACGTCGACAACGAGGGCCGGGTCATCCTCATGGACGCCCGCAGCGGCGAGATCGCCGCCGGAGACCTCCTGCTCCGCCTCGACATCGCCCAGCTGCTCACCTACCTCAGCCTCCGCGTCGGAGCCGACCGCGCGGTCGCCGCCGCCGCGGTCGTCGCGGGTCCGAACACGCTGGCGGGCGCGCTGCCGCTGCTGCAGCGGATCGCGCTGACCCGCGAGACCAGGGCCGCGCTCAACAAGGACAAGGAACTACTGACCGCGATCCGCGAGCGGATCGTCGCGCTCGAGCCCAAGGTCGAGGCCGAGGAGGTCCGCCTGGAGCGTTTCCGCCCCAGGACCCTCATCACGATCATCGCCAGCGCCTTCGCCGCCTACTTCCTGGTCTACTACCTCACGCAGATCAACCTCAACATGATCACCTCGGCCAAGTGGAGCTGGACCGGGGTCGCGTTCATCGCGGCGATGCTGAGCTACGTCGCCGCCGCGCTGATGCTCAGAGGCTTCGTGCCGGAGAAGCTTCCGCTCGGCCGTACCGTGCTGGTCCAGTTCGCCGGCTCCTTCGTGAAGCTGGTCGCCCCCGCGGCGGTCAGCGGCGTCGCCATCAACACCCGCTACCTGCAAAAACGCGGCATCCCCCCGGGGCAGGCCGTCGCCAGTGTCGGAGCCTCCCAGCTCATCGGCCTGGCCTCGCACATCACGCTGCTCCTGCTGTTCGCCTACATCACCGGCTCCAGCGCGGCCACGTCGTTCACCCCGTCGCGCACGCTGGTGTTCGTCCTACTGGCGGTGGCCGTGGCCGCCTTGGTCATCGTGAGCGTCCCGCGCCTGCGCAGGCTGTTCACCGCACGGCTCCGCTCGCTGTTCTCCGGCGTGATTCCGCGTCTGCTGGACGTGCTCCAGTCGCCTCACAAGATCGTCGAGGGCTTCAGCGGGACCCTGCTGCTGACCATGTTCTTCGTGCTCTGCCTCGATGCCTCGGTCCGCGCCTTCGGCGGGTCGCTCAGCTTCGCGGCCGTCGCGATCGTCTTCCTCGCCGGCAACGCCATCGGCTCGGCCGCGCCAACCCCCGGAGGCCTCGGCGCCGTCGAGGCCTCCCTCTCCGTCGGCCTGACCCTCTCCGGTCTCCCCGGCGAGGTGGCGACCTCCGCGGTGCTGCTGTTCAGGCTGCTCACTTTCTGGCTGCCGGTTCTCCCCGGCTGGGCCTCGTTCACCTACCTCCAGCGCCACGAGGCCCTGTAGTTTTGCGACGCCTGCTGCGTCTTTTTGCGACGCCTGGCGGCGTCGCGGGCTTGGGCGCTCATGTGTCGGTGTCTTCCCTCGTCGTTCGGTCGCTGCGCTCCCTGCTCATTTGCGACGCCTGGCGGCGTCGCGGGGCTTGGGCGCGCCGGTGTCTTCCCTCGTCGCTCATCCGCTTCGCTCCTTCGCTCCTCAGTCCAGACACCGGCGCGCCCACGCCAAAAACAGTCCCCGGGTAACGGGGAGTGAGACGGGTCCCGGTCCGGATGGCGGCATGGCCACGCCGCAACCGGTCCCAGCACCGCGTTTGGCTGCTGGCCGGTCGATGATCATTGGCCGACGCAGGAGGCATGATCTGGGGCGGAAGTTCGCGAGAGATGCTTGGACCGTGCCTTTCCGAGGCGATCGGCCGAGCATCGCAGATCGCCGTGAGGGAACGTGCGGGCCATTGCCTTTACAATGTAGATTTTTGTCCGAGGTCCAGGCCTTGGGAAGCCCATGGTCACGGGCGGCGGGCACCGGTTGACGAAAGAGACATGACAGGACGAACGTCTCCAGTGACTCCCCCTGATCATCAGACGGTCCTATCACTTAAATGACCGTATGCTACGACTTAGGCCCACCTAACTTGATGACCATCGGGAGTGACCATGGCAGAGGGCAGACCAGCACGTAAACCCATCCGCGGCCAGGTGAAGCGGGTCGAGTGGCTCACCCCGCACATGATCCGGGTGGTGCTCGGCGGCGACGAGCTCGCAGGTTTCGGCGCCGGCGAGTTCACCGACCACTACGTGAAGCTCCTTTTCGCCCCGCACGGGATCACCTATCCCGCACCGTTCGACCTTGAGCAGATCCAGCGCGACCTGCCCCGCGACCAGTGGCCGACCAGCCGGACCTACACCGTCCGCGCGTGGGACCCCGAGGCGCTCGAGCTGGCGCTCGATTTCGTCCACCACGGTGACAGCGGCCTCGCGGGGCCGTGGGCGGCGGCTGTGCAGCCCGGCGAGGAGATCCACTTCTTCGGCCCAGGCGGCGCGTACGCGCCCGACCACGAGGCGGACTGGCACCTGTTCGTCGGCGACGAGAGCGCGCTCCCCGCCATCGCCGCCTCCCTGGAGCGGCTGCCCTCGGGAGCCCTCGCCCACGTGCTCGTCGAGGTCGCGGGCCCGGAGGAGGAGCAGCCGCTCGACTCCCCCTGCGACGCGAAGGTCGCCTGGTTCCACCGGGGCGACGCGCCAGTCGGTGACTCGCTGGTCGCCGCGGTATGCGAGCTCGACTTCCCCGAGGGCACCGTGCACGCCTTCGTGCACGGTGAGGCGGGCTTCGTCAAGACGCTCCGCCGCCACCTGCGGACCGAGCGCGGGATCCCGCTGTCGCAGCTGTCCATCTCCGGCTACTGGCGTCTCGGCCGCGACGACGAGACCTGGCGCGCCTCCAAGCAGGAGTGGAACAGACGGATCGAGGAAGAGGAGGCCGCAGCCCTCTCGTCCTGATCCGGGACCCTGGGCCAGCGCGGGACCGGATCAGAGCCAGCCCTGCGCCTGGGCGCGCTGCACCGCCTCGATGCGGTTGCGCGCCCGGGTCTTCTGGATGGCCGAGGACAGATAGTTGCGGACCGTGCCCTCCGACAGGTGGAGGTTCACCGCGATGTCGCCGACGGTCGAACCGTCGACCGCGGCGGCCAGGACATCGCGCTCCCTGGGAGACAGCGGGTTGGGGCCCGCGCTGAGCGCGGCGGCGGCCAGCCCCGGGTCGATGACCCGCTCACCGTCACGGACCCGGCGGATAGCGGCGGCCAGCTCGCGGGCGGGGCTGTCCTTGACCAGGAAGGCCACCGCACCGGCCTCCATCGCCCGCCGCAGGTAACCGGGACGGCCGAAGGTGGTCAGGATCATGATGTGGCAGTCAGGCAGGGCCTCGCGGATCCGCGCTCCCGCGGTGATGCCGTCCCCGCCGGGCATCTCGATGTCGAGCAGCACGACGTCGGGAGCGGTCTCGAGCGCCACCCGAAGCGCCTCGTGACCTGAGGCCGCCTCCCCGACCACCTCTATGTCGGGCTCGAGGCCCAGCAACGAGGCCAGTGCGCCCCGGACCATCGCCTGGTCCTCGACCAGCACGACTCTGATCACCTGACCGCTCTTCCCGCCGGGACCGCGACCCTGAGCGCGAAACCCGTCTCACGCGGGCCCGCGGACACCGTCCCGCCCGCCGCCTCGACCCGTTCCGCCAGCCCGGCGAGCCCGTTGCCCTGCTCACCACCCTGCTCACCGCCCTGCTCACCGCCCTGCCTGCTGACCTGCCCGTACGGCGCCGCAGCCCCGCGACCGTCGTCCACGATCTCCAGGACTCCGGCCCTGCCGTCGTAGCTCACGTCGATCTCACAGCTGGCCGCCCGCGCGTGCCTGATGACATTGGTGACCCCCTCACGCACGGCCCAGCCGAGGATTCCGTCCAGGTCGTCAGGCAGCGGGGTGCCCGACAGCCTGACCTTGACCTGCGTCCCCGCCGCCTCGAGCGCGGCGCGGGCGCCGTCCAGCTCGCCCGACAGGCCGCGCTGCCGGTAGCCGGTTACGGCCTCGCGCACCTCGACCAGCGCCTGCCTGGCCACCGACTCGATGTCGCGGATCTCCGGCAGCACCCGTTCCGAGCCGTTCTCGGCCAGCCGCCCGGCCAGCTCACTCTTCAGCACGATCAGCGACAGGCTGTGGCCGAGCAGGTCGTGCAGGTCACGGGCGATGCGAAGGCGCTCCTCACTCGCGGCCAGCCTCGCCACCTCGTCCTGCGCCTCGCGGAGCTCGGCCAGCAGGATCTTGGTCTTGCGCACGCGCGAGAACAGGACGGTGAGGGTGAGGACCTGGAAGACGAGCACCACGGTGCTGCCGGGATCGTGGTCCTTCAGCAGGCCGATCAGCAGGACGATGACCCCCATCACGACGGCGCCGACCGCCGTGAAGCGCGGGCGCAGCGCCATGCTGTAGATCACGGTCGTGTAGATCGGCAGGGTCAGCCAGCCGCCGCCGAAGGCCACCGGCAGCGCGACGGCCAGGGCCGTGGTCGCCGCCAGCAGGCCGTAGGTCAGGGGGGTGTTCGTGTCGCTGTCGTTCCAGCGGCTCAGCGCGCTCCCGATGTAGCCTGCGGTGAAGGCGGCCAGGCCGAGGGTCCCCCACACGGCCTGGGCGCCGGGCAGCCTTCCCGTGACGATCTCCGCCGCCGGGAAGAACAGGTAGACCAGGCCGATGGAGAGCCAGGTCAGCCTCCGCCACCGGGGCTGGGCGTCGTCCGCCCACCTCGCGGTCTCCTCCGTCCCGCCTGAGAGGATTGTCACCGCCCGTCTCATGCGCGCGCTGTCGCCCTGCGGTAGGCCAGCACGGCGGCGGTTCCGAGCGCCACGGCCCAGGCCAGGATCGTCACCACGTCCTGCGGCGGCGGCGTCGTGCCCGCGACGAGGTTCCAGCCGATGTCGACGTAGGAGTAGGAGGGCAGCACATGCGCGATGCTCCTCATGGTCTCGGGCATGCTGTCCAGAGGAAACCACAGACCCCCCAGGATCGCCAGCCCGAACATGCCGATCATCGCGATCGGCTGGGCGGTGTCGGGGGGCACCAGCGAGCCGACGGCCAGGCCGAGCGCGGCGAACGGCACGGTGCCGATCCACATGGACAGGGCCAGCGAGAACCACTGGCCCGGCGACAGTGAGACGCCCTGGGTGACGATCCCGCACAGGAAGACCAGCAGCAAGGCGGGCAGCACCAGCAGCAACGCGGCGACCAACTTGGTCAGGATGATCGACCGGTTCGACAGCGGGGTGATCTGCAGCTGGCGGAGCCAGCCGGACTCCCGCTCCTGCGCCCACGGGACGGCGGTGCTCATGATGGAGGCCGCCAGCGCGCCGTACGCGCCCATGGACACCATCAGGAAGACAGTGGCCTTGACTCCGCTCGCGTTCGTCTGACTGCCCCAGACGTTGGAGAAGAGCAGGTAGAAGACCACCGGGAAGGCCACGACGAAGATGATGTAGCGCTTGTTGCGCAGCATTCTCAAGGCTTCGATCCTGAGGTAGCTCGGCATCATGACTCCCGGGTGAGGGCGAGGAAGGCGTCTTCGAGGTCGGCTCCGGCGATCCTGAGGTCGCGGATCTCCAGCGAGGTGCCCCGATAGAGGGCGGCGACGGTGGCGTCGAGGTCGGCGGTGCGGAGCGTCGCAGTGCCCGCAGAGACCTCGACCGCGGAAACACCGGGCAGCGCGTCCAGCCCGGCCGCGGGCTGCCCGTCGAGAGTGAAGCGGACGGTGTGGCCGCCGACCCCCGCCTTGATCTGCGCGGCGGTGCCGTCCGCCACGATCCGGCCCCTGGCGACCACGATCACCCGGTCGGAGTTCTCGTCGGCCTCCTCCAGGTAGTGGGTGGCGAACAGGACCGTACGGCCCCCCGCCGCGTAGTCGCGCATGCCGGTCCAGAATCGCTGTCGTGACTCCACGTCCATGGCCGCGGTCGGCTCGTCCAGCACCAGCAGCCTGGGAGCGCCCGCGATGGCCAGGGCGAACCTGACCCGCTGGCTCTGCCCGCCGGACAGCTTGTCGGCGCGGCGCTTCACCAGGTCGGTGAGGTCGGCCATCTTCAGGATCTCGTCCAGGTCGAGCGGTTCCGGATAGAGCCTGCGCACGAAGTCGACGAGTTCCTTGACGGTGAGCTCCGGGATGAGCGCGCCGCTCTGCAGCATGGCCCCGATCTCACCCCTGGCGACCGCCTCTTCGGGAAGGCGCCCGAAGACCTCGATCCGGCCCCCGCTCGGACGGATCAGGCCGAGCAGCATGTTGATCGACGTGGATTTTCCCGCCCCGTTGGGGCCGAGGAGCGCGACGGTCCTGCCCGCTTCCACGGTGAGGTTCAGGCCGTCGACGGCGAGCACGTTCCCGTAGCTCTTGCTCACGTCGGTGAAGGCGATGGCGTTCATGCACGCAACGCTAGAAGCGCGGCGCCCGGACCGTCAGTGTCGACGATCCGGGCTTGGCGGTGACATTTGTCAGACGGGCCACCCCGCGCGACCCGGGGGAGAGCACACCGGCGTGAACGCGCGGGGAGGCGGGCCTTGCGCTCAGACGCGGCAGGCGAAGATGGCGGTGACCAGAATGGCCTTCGCGCCGATCTCCCAGAGCTGGTCCATCACCTGCTGGTGCCCCTTGCGCGGCACCATGGCGCGGACCGCGACCCAGCCCTCCCGGTGCAGCGGGGAGACGGTGGGGCCCTCCATGCCCGGGGTCAGGGCGATGGCCTCCTCGATCCGCTCAGCCCTGATGTCGTAGTCCATCATCACGTAGTCGCGCGCCATCAGCACACCCTGCAGGCGGCGGACCAGCTGCTGCACTCCCGGGGTCTTCTCGGCGCCGATCCGCTTGATCAGCACGCCCTCCGAGTGGGCGATCGGCTCGCCGAAGACCTCGAGGCCGATGTTGCGCAGCGTGGTGCCGGTCTCCACGACGTCGGCGACGGCATCGGCGACCCCTAGCCTGATGGCGGTCTCCACGGCGCCGTCCAGCTTGATCACCCGGGCCTCGACGCCTTGCTCGGCGAGGTAGGAGTCCAGCAGCCCTGCGTAGGAGGTTGCGACGCGCTTGCCCTTGAGGTCCGTGACCGCGGCGAAGTCGCCCGGGTTGGCCGCGAAGCGGAAGGTGGACCTGCCGAAGCCGAGCGGCATGATCTCCTCGACCTGCGCGCCGGAGTCGTGAAGCATGTCACGCCCGGTGATGCCGGCGTCGAGGGTGCCCTCTCCGACGTAGACGGCGATGTCCTTCGGGCGCAGGAAGAACAGCTCGCAGGAGTTCTCCGGGTCAACGACCACGAGTTCCTTGCTGTCCTTGCGGGGACGGTATCCGGCTTCCTTGAGGATGGTCTGGGCTGCCTCTGTGAGAGCGCCCTTGTTGGGAACGGCGAGACGGAGCATGGCGTGGGGCTTCCTTAAACGGGTCGGCGGTCTGCGGGAGCTCGAGCCGGGCGCACCGGCTCACAGATGCTTGTAGACCTCGTCCAGCCCGATCCCTTTCGCGATCATGAGGACCTGCACGTGGTAGAGCAGCTGGGAGATCTCCTCGGCGGCCCGCTCGTTCGACTCGTGCTCGGCCGCCATCCAGCTCTCCGCGGCCTCCTCGACGACCTTCTTGCCGATGGCATGAACCCCGGCGTCCAGCGCGGCCACGGTTCCAGAACCCTCTGGCCGGGTGCGCGCCTTGTCCGACAGCTCGGCGTACAGCTCTTCGAAGGTCTTCATGGTCTCTCTCGGCGTCGTGGGATGTCCTTGCCAAGCCTAACGGGCCCGCGGACCACCGGGGATGCGCGTCCACGCTCTGGACACGGATCTGGCCCTGACCTGGCCCTGACCGGGGGCGGGACCGGGCCGGGCGGGCTCTGACGGGCCGCTCTCCGCCTCCCGGACACGCTGGGGCACACCAGGCACGACCGGTCCGGGAAAGGCTGAGAGGGCCGGTACGGCGCGCCGTACCGGCCCTCTCGGGGTTCTGCCGCGCTACCGGAGCGCGGGACAATCAGCGGCCGTAGTGGCCACCGCGCTGGCCACGGCCCTCGGAACGGCCGCCCGCGCGGAACTCCCCACCGCGGAAGCCGCCCTGGCGCTCGCCGCGGAACGGCTCACGACGCTCGCCGCCGCGGAAGGCCTCACGGTCGCCCGCGGGACGCTCCGCGCGGAAGCCGCCGCCACCGCTCGCGGGACGCTCAGAGCGGAAGGGACGGTCGCCGCGGAACGGCTCCCTGCGCTCGCCGCCGCGGTAGCCGCCGCCGGTGCCGCGCCCTTCGGGGCGGCCGTCAAAGCGGCGCTCGGGACGCTCGGAACGGTACTGGCCGCGGACGTCGCCGGTGCCGCGCTCGGGACGCTCGCCGCCTCGGGCGGCGTCACCGGCGGAACGCTCACGCGGCTGGTAGCCCTCGCCGTGCCCGGGACGGTCGCGGAAGCGACGCGGGCCACGGCCACCACCGCCACCGCCGCTGAAACCGCCACGCCGCTCACGCTGCTTGGCGGCGGGAGCCGAGGGCTCCCAGACCGGGATCGGCTCGCCGCTGGGCTGACGCGCCCCCGCGACCTCCTCGAGGCGCGGGTGGCCCGGGGTCGCCTTGAGGCGGAAGGGCTTGATGCCCGCGCGGCGGGTCATCGCGTCGGTCGAGCGGCGCTCGTTGGGGAGCACCAGCGTCATGACGGTGCCCTTCTCCCCCGCGCGCGCGGTACGGCCACCGCGGTGCAGGTAGCTCTTGTGGTCCTGCGGCGGGTCGACGTGCAGCACGAGGCTGATGTTGTCGACGTGGATGCCGCGGGCCGCGACGTCCGTGCAGACCAGGACGTTGATCTCGCCTTCCTTGAACTCGGCGAGGATGCGGGTCCGCTGGTTCTGGCGCTTGCCGCCGTGCAGGCCACCTGCCTTGACACCGACCTGGGCGAGCTGCTTGCACAGGCGGTCGACCCCGTGCTGGGTGCGCACGAAGATGATGGTGCGGCCCTCACGGTTGGCGATCTCGGCGGTCACCGGGAACTTGTCGTCCCGGTGGACCTCCAGCACGTGGTGCTCCATGGTGTCGACCGAGGAGGCCGCGGGAGCCATCGAGTGGGTGATCGGGTCGGTGAGGAAGCGCCGCACCAGCTTGTCCACGTCACCGTCGAGGGTCGCGGAGAACAGCAGGCGCTGGCTGTCGGCGGGCGTCTGCTGCAGGATCGCGCTGACGACCGGGAAGAAGCCCAGGTCGCACATGTGGTCGGCCTCGTCGAGGATGGTCACCTGAACCTCGTCCAGGGTGCACTCACCCTGCTGGATCAGGTCGGTGAGCCGGCCGGGCGTGGCGACGACGACCTCGACGCCGCGGCGCAGCGCCTCGATCTGACGGCCCATGGACATGCCGCCGACGACGGTCTTCATCCGCAGCGACAGGCCACGGCCCAGCGGCTCGAGCGCGTCGGTGACCTGCATGGCCAGCTCACGGGTCGGCACCAGGACGACGGCGAGGGGGTGGCCGGGGCGGGCCTTGCCGCCGGCGATGCGGGCCATCATGGGCAGGCCGAAAGCGAGCGTCTTGCCCGAGCCGGTCTGGCCGCGGCCGAGAACGTCGTTGCCCGCGAGGATGTCGGGGATGGTGGCGCGCTGGATGGGGAAGGGGCTGTCGATGCCCTGGCGGGAAAGCCCGTTCACCAGAGGCTTGGGCAGGCCGAGAAGGGTGAACTCGGACACGCCGGAGGGAGCCTCAGAGATGTCGGTGATTTCGGGCAGGACAGCGTCAAGCATGGTCACGAAGATTCGTGCCTTTCGATAGAAGAACGGGGCACGTCACTTCTGCGAAAGGACGAGCCTGGAACGCGCGGCCTGAGGCCGCGCTCGATCAACGCCCACTGTGGGGGCGGTGGTGCGGTGCAAGTCGAGGCGCACCGCACGGGGCGGGTGAAGCTTACCCGCACGCAGTCAAACCACGATCAAGCATACCCGGCGTTCGCAGTGCCGAGTTCGGTCGGGGCGTCCAGCATTGAGGCAGACGCTTGTCCGTCGGTGGAGACAACGCTCCACACCGGGCTTTTCTTCCCGGCACCGGGCATTCTCTCACACATTCCGGTACGGCCCGCACCCAACGGGGTGCGGGCCGTACCGAAACAACAGGGGATCAGACGTTGAACCCGAGCATGCGCAGCTGCTCACGCCCCTCATCGGTGATCTTGTCCGGGCCCCACGGCGGGAGCCAGACCCAGTTGATCTTCACGTCGGAGACCATGCCGTCCAGCGCGGAGTGCGCCTGGTCCTCGATGACGTCGGTCAGCGGGCAGGCCGCACTGGTCAGCGTCATGTCGATGGTGGCGATCGGCGGGGCCCCCGCCTCCGCGTCGTCCAGGTTGACCCCGTAGATCAGCCCAAGGTCGACGACATTGATGCCGAGCTCGGGGTCGACCACGTCCTTGAGAGCCTCCATGACCTCGTCCAGGGTCGTCTCCCCGTCATAGGCCGTGGTCGGCGTCTCAACAGGCTTGCTCATTTCGTACTCCTCACGACCGCGTCCTTGTAGGCCATCCAGGCGAGGAGCGCGCACTTCACCCTGGCCGGGAACTTGGCGACCCCCGCGAAGGCGACCGCGTCGCCGAGGACGTCCTCGTCCGCCTCGACCTGGCCCCTGCTCTGCATGAGCCGGGTGAACTCCTCGACGACGGCGAGGGTCTCCTCGACCGTCGAACCGGTGGTCAGCTCGTACAGCACCGAGGCCGCCGCCTGGCTGATCGAGCAGCCCTGGCCGTCGTAGGACACATCCTCGACCTTGCCGCCGTCGCCCAGTTTCACGCGCATGGTGATCTCGTCACCGCACGTCGGGTTCACATGGTGGACCTCGGAGTCGTACGGGTCTCGCAGACCTCGCCCCTGGGGATGCTTGTAGTGCTCCAGGATCAGCTCCTGGTACATGGACTCGGCGATCATCTGGGCTGCTCCGGCATGGCTAGGCGAACACCTTCTGCACGTGGTGGAGGCCGCGGACCAAGGCGTCGATCTCGGCCGGGGTGTTGTAAAGATAGAAGGACGCCCGCGTGGTCGCGGGAATCCCGAACCTCAGGTGCAGCGGGCGGGCGCAGTGGTGCCCCACCCGCACGGCCACCCCGAAGTTGTCATCGAGGATCTGCCCGACGTCGTGCGGGTGAATCCCCTCCAGGGTGAAAGAGATCGTCCCGCCGCGCTCGTCGAGGCTCTCGGGGCCGATCACCCGCAGCCCCCTGATCTCCCGCAGGGCGTCGAGCGCGTAGCTGGTGAGCTCGCGCTCGTGCTGGGCGATGGCCTCCATGCCGATCCCGGACAGGTAGTCGACCGCCGCGCCGAGACCGATGGCCTCGACGATGGGCGGGGTGCCCGCCTCGAACTTGTGCGGCGCGGGCGCGTAGGTCGAGTGGTCCATCCAGACCGCCTCGATCATCTCCCCGCCCCCCAGGAACGGGGGCATGGCCTCCAGCAGCTCGCCCCGGGCCCACAGCACGCCGATCCCGGAGGGGCCGACGACCTTGTGCCCGGTGAAGGCCACGAAGTCGACGCCGAGCGCGGCGACGTCAACCGGCCTGTGGGGCACGGACTGCGAACCGTCGAGCATCGTCAGCGCGCCCACCTCCCGGGCCCTGGCAAGCACCTGGGCGACCGGGTTGACCGTGCCGAGCACGTTGGACTGGTGCGCGATCGAGACGATCTTCGTGCGCTCGGTGACGAGTTCCTCGAGGTTGGACAGGTCGAGACGTCCCTCGTCGGTGACGGAGAACCACTTCAGCGTGACGCCGGTTCGCTGCGCGAGCAGCTGCCAGGGCACGATGTTGGAGTGGTGCTCCATCTCGGAGATGACGACCTCGTCACCGGGCTCGATCCGGAACCTGGGGTCGTCGTTCGACGGGTTGCCGAAGGCGTAGGCGACCAGGTTGAGCGCCTCTGAGGCGTTCTTGGTGAAGACGATCTCGTCACGGCTCGGCGCGCCGATGAAGGCGGCGACCTTGTCACGGGCGCTCTCGTAGGCCTCGGTCGACTCGGAGCCCAGCACGTGCATGGCACGGCCGACGTTGGCGTAGTGCGCCGACAGGTGCTCCCGCATGACCTCGATGACCTGCGTGGGCTTCTGCGCGGAGTTGCCCGAGTCGAGGTAGACCAGCGGCCTGCCGCCGGGCAGCTCGCGGGAAAGGACCGGGAAGTCCTTCCTGATCCTCTCCACGTCAAAGCCGTTGTTCATCAGGCGGAGGCCTTCGTGTAGGACTCGTAACCTTCGGCTTCCAGCTTGTCGGCCAGCTCGGGGCCGCCCTGCTCGACGATCCGGCCGGCCGCGAAGACGTGGACGAAGTCCGGCTTCACGTAGCGCAGGATGCGGGTGTAGTGGGTGATGAGCAGCACGCCGGTCTCGCCGGAGGAGCGGAAGCGGTTGATGCCCTCGGAGACCACCCGCAGCGCGTCGACGTCGAGGCCCGAGTCGGTCTCGTCGAGGACGGCGATCTTCGGCTTGAGCAGTTCGAGCTGGAGGATCTCGTGGCGCTTCTTCTCGCCACCGGAGAAGCCCTCGTTGAGGTTGCGCTGGGCGAAGGCGGCGTCGATGGACAGCGCGTCCATTCCGGCCTTCAGGTCCTTGGCGAACTCACGGAGCTTGGGCGCCTCGCCGCGAACGGAGGTGACCGCCGAGCGCAGGAAGTTGGAGACGCTGACGCCGGGAACCTCGACGGGGTACTGCATGGCGAGGAAAAGGCCGGCGCGGGCGCGCTCGTCGACCGACATGTCCAGCAGGTCGGCGCCGTCCAGCAGGACCTGCCCCCCGGTGACGGTGTACTTCGGGTGACCCGCGATCGCGTAGGCGAGCGTGGACTTGCCGGAGCCGTTCGGGCCCATGATGGCGTGGGTCTCGCCGGCCCTCACGGTGAGGTTGACCCCGCGCAGGATCTCCTTGTCCTCGACCGCGACCTGCAGGTCACGGATCTCAAGGGTGGAACCCGGGCGGACTCGGCTCGAATCAGACACTGTTACGACTCCTTCGAGAGCGAGACGAGGACGTCATCGCCGTCGATCTTGACTTGGTAGACGGGGACGGGCTTGGTCGCGGGCGGCCCCGTGGGCTTGCCCGAGCGCAGGTCGAAACACGAGCCGTGCAGCCAGCACTCCAGGCTGCCGTCGTAGACCTCGCCCTCGCTGAGCTTGACCTCGGCGTGGGAGCACACGTCGTGCAGGGCGTAGACCTCGGCACCCCTGCGGACCAGGGCCACCGGCGTTTCCTCGACCTCGACGCCGATCACACCGTCGTCGGGGATGTCGGCGAGCTTGCAGACTTTCTCGAACGTCACTTCTCAAGCTCCGCCTCGACCTTGGCGAACACCCGCTCGCGCAGCTCATCCAGCTCGATCTTCTCCAGGAGCTGCGCGAAGAAGCCCCTGATGACCAGGCGGCGGGCGTCCTCGAAGGGGATGCCACGGGCCTGGAGGTAGAAGATGTGCTCGTCGTCCAGACGCCCCGAGGCGCTGGCGTGGCCCGCTCCCGCGACCTCCCCGGTGAGGATCTCCAGGTTGGGCACCGAGTCGGCGCGCGCGCCGTCGGTGAGCAGGAGGTTCCGGTTGAGCTCGTAGGTGTCGGTGCCCTCGGCCTCGACCCGGATGATGACGTCGCCGATCCACACGGCGTGCGCATCCTCGCCCTGCAGCGCGCCCTTGTAGGTGACGTTGCTCCTGCAGTTGGGCGTCGAGTGGTCGACCAGCAGGCGGTGCTCCAGGTGCTGGCCAGCGTCCACGAAGTACAGGCCGGTCAGGTCGGCGTCTCCGCCGGGGCCCTCGTAGGAGACCGAGGGCGACAGCCGTACCAGGTCTCCGCCCAGGGTGACCACGAAGCTGCGGAAGGTCGCGTCCTTGCCGAGCAGGGCGTGGTGGTGGGAGACGTGCACGGCGTCGTCGGCCCAGTCCTGCAGGCTGACGACCTTGAGCGTCGCCCCCTCGCCCACGACGAACTCGACGTTGTCGGCGTAGACGGCGCTGCCCTGGTGGTCCAGGACGACGACGGCCTCGGCCATGGCCTCGAGCTTGACCAGGGTGTGGCCGTAGGCCGCGCCCTCGCCGGAGCCGGTCACGGTGATCACGGTCGGCTTGGAGGCGACCGCCTCGCGCGGGACCGTGACGACGGTGGCCTTCTCGAAGGCGGCGTAGGCCTGGGCGCTGACCCGGTCGGCGGGCACATAGGCCCTGCCGAGCCGCTGGTCGTCGCGGCCGACCGTCTCCACGGTGACCTCGGGGGCGGCGTCGACGCCGACCACGACGCCACCCGAGGCGGCGGCGCCGGTGTGCAGGCCCTTCAGGCGCGACAGCGGGGTGAAGCGCCACTCCTCCTCACGGCCCGTCGGGACCGGGAAGTCCGCGACGTCGTAGGAGGTCTTGTCGTGGAGGGTCGACAGGGGTTTGGTTTCGAGACCCATCAGCCGACGGCTCCTTCCATCTGCAGCTCGATCAGGCGGTTCAGCTCAAGGGCGTACTCCATCGGCAGCTCGCGCGCGATCGGCTCGACGAAGCCGCGCACGATCATCGCCATGGCCTCGTCCTCGTTCAGGCCGCGGCTCATGAGGTAGAAGAGCTGGTCGTCGGAGACCTTGGAGACCGTCGCCTCGTGTCCCATGGAGACGTCGTCCTCGCGCACGTCCACATACGGGTAGGTGTCGGAGCGGCTGATCTGGTCGACCAGCAGCGCGTCACACTTGACGGTGCTGGCGCTGCCGTGCGCGCCCTCCTCGATCTGGACCAGACCGCGGTAGGAGGTACGGCCGCCGCCGCGGGCGACGGACTTGGAGATCACGGTCGAGCTGGTGTTCGGCGCGAGGTGGACCATCTTGGCCCCGGCGTCCTGGTGCTGGCCCTCGCCCGCGAAGGCGACGCTCAGCGTCTCGCCCTTGGCGTGCTCGCCCATCAGGTAGACGGCGGGGTACTTCATCGTGACCTTGGAGCCGATGTTGCCGTCGATCCACTCCATGGTCGCGCCCTCGTAGGCCACGGCGCGCTTGGTGACCAGGTTGTAGACGTTGTTCGACCAGTTCTGGATGGTCGTGTAACGGCAGCGGGCGCCCTTCTTCACGATGATCTCGACGACCGCGCTGTGCAGCGAGTCGGAGGAGTAGATCGGCGCGGTGCAGCCCTCGACGTAGTGGACATAGGAGTTCTCGTCCACGATGATCAGGGTCCGCTCGAACTGCCCCATGTTCTCGGTGTTGATCCGGAAGTAGGCCTGGAGCGGGATCTCGACGTTGACGTTCGGCGGCACGTAGATGAAGCTTCCGCCGCTCCAGGTGGCCGTGTTCAGCGCGGCGAACTTGTTGTCGCCGACCGGGATCACGGTGCCGAAGTACTCCTTGAAGAGCTCCTCGTGCTCCTTGAGCGCGGTGTCGGTGTCGACGAAGACGACGCCCTTCTCCTCAAGGTCCTCACGGATCTTGTGGTAGACGACCTCGGATTCGTACTGGGCGGCGACACCGGCGATCAGGCGCTGCTTCTCCGCCTCGGGGATGCCGAGCTTGTCATAGGTGTTCTTGATGTCCTCGGGGAGCTCCTCCCAGGAAGCGGCCTGCTTCTCGGTGGAGCGCACGAAGTACTTGATGTTGTCGAAGTCGATTCCGCTGAGGTCGGAGCCCCAGTTCGGCATGGGCTTCCTGCCGAACAGACGCAGGCCCTTCAGGCGAAGGTCGAGCATCCACTCCGGCTCGTTCTTGAGCGCGGAGATGTTACGGACGACCTCCTCGGACAGGCCGCGGCGGGCCGCAGCTCCTGCAATATCGGAGTCGGCCCAGCCGAACTTGTAATTTCCGAGGCCTTCCAGCTCCGGGCGGTCGGTGACAGTCACCTTCCGGTCTCCTTGCTCGTTTCGTCGATCGCTTCATGGGTTGCCGAGGGCGATGCCCCGGGTGCCTGCTGTGGCGCCTGCCGCGCCGTCGCACCGGGCTCGGCCGCCCCCCTGCGGGGACTCACGTGGGTGGTGCACACCCCGTCGCCGTGAGCGATGGTCGCCAGCCTCTGCACCGGGGTGCCGAGGATCTGCGCGAACGCCTCCGTCTCGGCCTCGCAGAGCTGCGGGAACTCCGCGGCCACGTGCGCCACCGGGCAGTGGTGCTGGCACAGCTGCTCCCCGCCGAGGCTCGCCTTGCTCGCCGAGGCCGCGTAGCCGTCGGCGGAGAGGGCCTCGGCCAGGACGCGCACCCGCTGGTCCGCGGGGACCTCGCGCATCTCGTGCCGCAGACGCCCGACGAGGCCGGAGACCTGCGACCTGGCGAACTCGGCCACGGCCTGCTCGCCGACCCGCTCCGCCAGGAAGCGCAGCGCGCTTCCGGCGAGCCCGTCATAGGCGTGCTCGAAGGCGCTGCGGCCCGCGTCCGTTATGGCGAACAGCTTCGCCGGTCGTCCCCGTCCGCGCTGGCCACGAGGGCGAGCCGTACGGGGCTCGATCATCCCGTCGGCGAGCAGCGCGTCCAGATGGCGGCGGACGGCGGCGGGGGTCAGCCCGAGCCGCTCGCCGAGGGCGGGGGCGGTGATCGGTCCGTGCTCCAGGATGAGCCGGGCGACACGCGCACGCGTGCTGCGCTCGGCGGACACACCGGAGAGCCGCGCGGGGGCGGTCTCCTCTGTGCCAGACATCTCGGTCACGTATTTCACAACATCAGTGTGCCCTAATTGCTTCCCCGCTTACAAACCGTTGCCCGGCTTGCGGAGAATGCGATTTATCACGCAGGTAAGCCTTACCTAACCTGCGAAAACGTCATCTGACACTCTGTGCAGGCTCGCGAACACGACAAGGGATCCCAGGGTGAGCCCGGCCAGAACGAGGGCCATCGGCAGGGCGGAGCTCTGGCCGCCCAGGCCGACCAGCGGGGCCGCGATCGCGCCGATCACGAACTGCAGCACGCCCGCCAGGGCGGCGGCGCTGCCCGCGATCTGCTGGGGCTGGCCCGCGAGGGCCAGCGCGCCCGCGCTCGGCAGGGCCAGGCCCAGGCCGCACAGCATCACGAGCAGCGCGGCGACGAGCGCCGCGAGAGACAGGTGGGCAAACGCGACGACGGCCAGCGCCAGCGCCCCGGCGACCGAGAGGGACAGCCCGGCGAAGACGAGCCGCGCCGGAGGCGTCCCGCGCCCGGTGAGACGGCCGCCGATCTGCGAGACGAGGGTCATGCCGATCGCGTTCAGGCCGAACACCAGCGAGAACGTCTGCGGCGAGGCGCCGTACACGTCCTGGAGCACGAACGGCGAGCCCGAGATGTAGGCGAACATGGCGCCGAAGCCCAGGCCGCCGGCCAGCGAGCTGGCCATGAAGGACCGGTGGCGCAGCAGGCGCCCGAAGGTGACCAGAGTGTGCCCGAGGCCTCCCCTCTCGCGCCGGTCCGCCGGGAGCGTCTCACCGACGGTGGGCAGCGCGGCGGCGAGCAGCAGCAGCCCGGCCACGCTCAGCGAGACGAACACCCCGCGCCAGGAGGTGTGGGCGAGCAACTGGGCGCCCGCGATCGGGGCCAGGACCGGAGCCAGGCCGCTGACGAGCATGAGGACGGCGAAGATGCGGGCGATGGCCGCGCCCTCGTAGAGATCCCTGACGACCGCGCGGACGATCACCAGCGCGGCGCCGCCCGCGATCCCCTGCAGCAGGCGGAACCCGACAAGCCCGTAGACCGAGGGAGAGAAGGCGCACAGCAGCGAGGCGACGGCGTATCCGGCGATCCCGGCCAGCAGCGGCCCCCGCCGCCCGCGCACGTCGCTGAGGGGGCCCGCGACGACCTGACCGACGGACAGGCCGATGAGGCAGGCGGTCAGGGTGAGCTGCACCTGGGCCTGACCGGTGCCCATCTCCGCCGCGATGGCAGGCAGGGCGGGCAGGTACATGTCAATCGAGAGCGGGCCGATCGCGGACAGAGCGCCCAGGACGAGCAGCAGCAGCCTCCTGCGCCGTACGGCCGGCGCAGCCTCAACCTCAACCTCGGCGACCGCCGCGGTCATATCCGATCCCCCTCATCCCTCACGGGCCATGACAGCCCTTGGGGGCCAGGGGTTCCCAACTCGGATTAGGTTGACCTAATTCCCAGATATGGAAAATTTCCACAAAGGGGATTTACCATCCGCGGGAATCCCCGGTGGAGGCGGCCGGCCTGGGCGGCGCGGCCCATGTGGGGACCTCTGACCGGGCCCGCCCCTTCTCACCTCCGCGTGCCCTCTCCCCCGATCACCCCGATCACCCCGAAGACCGCGAACTGCGGATCCGCGAGCACCGCCCTGGTCCCCTTCGGCGTCGGCGACGGCGGCACGAGCACGGAGCCGCCCAGGTCCCCGACCTCGGGACACGCCCGCCGGGAACGGCGGGGTCCCCGGCGCAGGTCCGGCATCATGACCGGCGGGCGGAGTCCCTAAACTCGTGGCCATGGAATCCCCAGCCGTCGAGATCAGGGATCTGGTCAAGAGATACGGCCGAACGACCGCGATCGACGGCCTCACACTGAGCGCCGCCCGCGGCGCGGTGACCGCGATCCTCGGCCCGAACGGCGCGGGCAAGACCTCGACCATCGAGATCTGCGAGGGGTTCCGCAGGGCGGACGGCGGCACGGTGAAGGTGCTCGGGCTCGATCCGTCCAGGCCCGAGCTCCGTGCCAGGGTCGGGGTGATGCTCCAGGCGGGAGGCGTGCCCCCCGCGGCGCGCTGCGGGGAGTGGCTGCGCCTGATGTCCCGTTTCCATGCCTCCTCGCTCGACCCCGCCGCGCTGCTCGAACGGCTCGGCCTGACCGAGCACGCCCGCACGCCCTACCGCAGGATGTCGGGCGGCCAGCAGCAGCGCGTCTCGCTGGCCGCGGCCGTCATCGGCCGCCCCGAGCTGGTCTTCCTCGACGAGCCGACCGCGGGACTCGACCCCCAGGCGCGGCACGCGTGCTGGGAGCTGGTCGGCGACCTGCGCTCCGCCGGGGTCTCGGTCGTGCTCACCACCCACCACATGGACGAGGCGGAGAAGCTCTCGGACCGGGTCGTGATCATCGACCACGGCAGGGTCGTGGCCGAGGGCACGCCCGCGTCGCTCACCGGGGCCGAGCGGCAGCTGCGCTTCCGCGCCCGCCCCGGGCTCGCCCTGGACGAGCTGCTCACCGCGCTGCCCGCGGGCAGCGCGGCCAAGGAGTCACCCTCTGGGCACTACATCATCGAGGGGCAGGTCGTGCCCGAGCTGCTGGCGACCGTGACGACCTGGTGCGCCGCGGAGGGCGTCACCGCGGACGACCTGAGCATCGAGCGCCGCACCCTGGAGGACGTCTTCTTGGAGCTGACGGGCCGTGAGCTCCGATGACCCCCGTGAGTCTCCGTGAGTCTCTCCGGCCGGCGGGCCGCGGGCTCCGATGACCCCTCCCGAGCACTTCCCCGGGCGGGCCGAGCGCGGCCCGGGCCAGATCCGCAGGAGAGCGCATTGACAACGCTGGACCTCACCCCGGCCCCCGGTGCCGCGCCGCTGCACCGGATGGTGCTGGCGCAGACCGGGGCGGAGATCCGGGCGACGCTCCGCAACGGTGAGCAGCTCCTGCTGACGCTGATCATCCCGGTGCTGCTGCTCGTCGGGTTCTCCGCGGCGCCGCTGGTGAACGTCGGCGGTGGCTCCAGGGTGAACTTCATCACCCCGGGCGTGCTCGCGCTGGCCGTGATGTCGACGGCCTTCACCGGGCAGGCCATCGCGACCGGCTTCGAGCGCAGGTACGGCGTGCTGAAGCGGCTGGGCGCGACCCCGCTGTCGAGAACCGGGCTGATGCTGGCCAAGACGCTCGCGGTAATCGCCGTCGAGGTCCTCCAGGTCATCGTCATCTGCGGCGTGGCCACCGCTCTCGGCTGGCGTCCCTCGGGCTCTCCCGCCGTCGCGCTCCTGCTGGTCCTGCTGGGCACCGCCGCGTTCAGCGGGCTCGGACTGCTGATGGCGGGCACCCTGCGCGCCGAAGCGACGCTCGCCGGGGCCAACCTGGTCTACCTGGTCCTGCTCGGCTGCGGCGGGGTGGTCTTCCCGCTGTCCGTCTTCCCCGACGCGGTCGAGCCCGTGCTGCGGCTGCTGCCGATCACCGCGCTGACCGGCGGGCTCCGCTCGGTCCTGAGCGACGGCGCCGGGCTGCCCCTCGGGGCGGTGCTCGTCCTGGCCGCGTGGGCCGCACTCACCCTCGGTCTCGCATCCCGGACATTCCGCTGGGAATGACCCTCCCACTAGGTAAGGTGTGAACGCCCGTGTGATTCATGACGCGAGGAGTTCCATGACCGCCGAAGCCCTGCATGGGCCCGCTGAGCCGTACAAGCCTGGCCTGCCCCGCCCGGGAGCGCTGCTGCGGGTCGCATCCGACGCCGTCCCACCCTCTGGGCTGGTGCTGCTGGCGATCCTGTCCGTGCAGGTGGGCGCGGGCTTCGCCAAGGACCTGTTCGCCCAGCTGCCGCCGAGCGCGGTTGTCTTCCTGCGGATCGCGACGGGCGCGCTGGTCATGAGCGTGATCGCGAGGCCCAGGTTGAGGGGGCTGACCCGTGCCGACGTCGGGGTCGGCATCGCGTTCGGTGTGACGCTGGGTGTGATGAACCTGTCGTTCTACCAGGCGCTGGCCCAGCTCCCCATGGGCATCGCGGTCGCGATCGAGTTCCTCGGCCCGCTCGGGGTCGCGGTCGCCGCCTCACACCGCCGCCTTGACCTGCTGTGGGTCGCCCTCGCGGGCTCCGGCGTCGCGTTGCTGGCCCCATGGGGGACGGCGGCCTCCAGGATCAGCTGGGCCGGGATCGGGTTCGCCCTGATCGCGGCGGTCTGCTGGGCGGTCTACATCCTGCTTGCCTCCGCCGCCGGGCGTCGTTTCCCCGGCGCGACGGGCCTGTCCTTCGCGATGATCGTCTCGTTCCTGCTGGTCGCCCCCGTCGGGGTGGCGGCCGGCGGCGCCGACCTGCTCCGTCCCGAGCTGCTGCTGATCGGGCTCGGGGTCGGCCTGCTGTCCTCGGTGATCCCCTACTCGATCGAGCTGGAGGCGCTGCGCAGGATGCCGAAGCGGGTGTTCGGCATCCTGATGAGCCTGGAGCCCGCGGTGGCCGCGATGGTCGGGCTGCTGGTGCTGGGCGAGGTGCTCGAGGTACGCGAGTGGGCGGCCATCGGCTGCGTGGTCGTCGCCAGCGTTGGGGCGACCCGTACCTCCCGGGAGAGGCGGGACTGAGCCGCCTACTCGGGCCTGCTCGCCCAGATGCCCCTGACGTGCTGGATGTGGTCGTGCATCAGCCGCTCAGAACCCACGGTGTCTCCCGCGGACAGCAGATCGAGCAACAGGAGGTGCTCGCGGGCCGACTCGATCAGGGTGCCCCGGGCAGACAAGGCGGACAGGCCGTAGAGGCGGGCGCGCTTGCGCAGGTCGCGCACCACGTCGACGAGGTGCGCGTTGCCCGCGAGCGTCAGGAGCTCGACGTGGAAGCGGATGTCGGCGTCCACGTAGGCGAGCAGGTCGCCGCGCTCGGCGGCGCCGACGATCTCCTGCGCCACGGGGCGGAGCACCTCGAAGCTCTCCGCCCGGCTCGCGTCGGCCAGCCGCGCGACCGTGGGCACCTCGATGAGCCTGCGGATCTCGGTGAGCTCGTCCAGGTCGCGCTCGGACAGCTCGGTGACCCTGAAGCCCTTGTTTCGCACCGCCTCGACCAGGCCCTCCTTGGCCAGGTCGAGCATCGCCTCGCGCACCGGGGTCGCGGAGACCCCGAACTGGGCGGCCAGCACCGGCGCCGAGTAGACGACACCGGGACGCATCTCACCGGTGATCAGAGCGGCCCTGAGCGCGTGGGCGACCTGCTCGCGCAGGCTCTGCCGCTCGCCCACGGGCGGCAGGTCGAGCCGGTCCTCCGCGGAAGGAACCATTCCAGCGCCTCTCATCTCGCACTCGTCCACGCCTCGTGGGCGGCCGGCCGCCGCCACGAGGTCCTGCCACGCCGTGCCAATGCTCTCGGACATCCGGGTCCCGGCCGTGAGGCAGAGAACCGGCGACTGGCTCACCGAGGTTTCCCGGCCAGATGACCAGTGGTGATCGTACCGTTCCGCGGGGAGATGATCGGATCCCTCACCTCGGCGAGGAGGGCGCGCTGTGGAACTCGACGACCGCGGCGGCCGTGCCACCGGATCATCGTCGGTCTCCCGGGAACCCGGCTCGGGGAAGCCGGCCGCGACCAAGGTAGCGTCGTCGCGGGCCAGCCTACCCCCGAACAGGGGAATTTCAGCGGTGCTGCGGCAGGCGACGGGAACGTCGGGGCCGGCCCCCGCAACCGCGTCCACGCCCCGCTCGCGGGCCGCCTCGCCGGCCGATCGCAGGAGTCACAGAAGGAAACCCTCGGGGAAGGGATCGCTGGGGTCGAGGAAGTACTGGGCGGTTCCGGTGATCCATGCCCTGCCGGTGATCGTCGGGACCACCGCGGGCAGATCCGCGACGGTCGTCTCGCCGACGAGCCTGCCGACGAAGCGGGTGCCGATGAACGACTCGTTCACGAAGTCGGTGTCCAGGGGCAACTCGCCCCTGGCGTGAAGCTGGGCCATCCTGGCGCTGGTCCCCGTGCCGCACGGCGAGCGGTCGAACCAGCCGGGGTGGATGGCCATCGCGTGCCGCGAGTGGTGGGCGTCCGAACCGGGGGCGGTGAACTGCACGTGGTGGCAGCCCCTGATCGCGGGGTCGAGCGGGTGGACCGGCTCGTCCTGATCGTTGATCGCCTCCATGATCGCCAGGCCCGCGTCGAGGATGCGCTGGCCGTGTGAGCGGTCGAACGGCAGGCCGACGGACTCGATCGGCAGGATCGCGTAGTGGTTGCCGCCGTAGGCCAGGTCGTAGACGACCTCGCCGAGCCCCGCGACCTCGACCACTCGGCCGAGACCGAGGCTGAAGGAGGGCACGTTGGTGATGGTGACCGCGACGGCGGCGCCGTCCTCGACCTGCACCTCGGCGACGACCAGCCCCGCGGGGGTGTCGAGGCGGATGACGGTCATCGGCTCGACGACCTCGACCATCCCCGTCTCCACCAGGACCGTGGCGACGCCGATGGTGCCGTGACCGCACATCGGCAGGCAGCCGGAGACCTCGATGTAGAGCACCCCGAAGTCGGCGTCGGGGCGGGTCGGTGGCTGCAGGATCGCCCCGCTCATCGCCGAGTGGCCACGCGGCTCGTACATGAGCAGGGTCCTGACGTGGTCCATCCCGGCCATGAAGCGCAGGCGGCGCTCGGCCATGGTCGCGCCGGGGATGACGCCGACTCCCCCGGTGATCACGCGGGTCGGCATGCCCTCGGTGTGGGAGTCCACCGCGTGGAAAACCCGTTTCGTCCTCATCGATTCTCCTCAGGGGGTGAACTTCCGCACCGGACCGCGGCGGACGGCTACCCCAGCCCCTCGGCCAGGACCTTCTCCGTCGCGGCGCGTACCGCGGCCTCCTCCTCGGGGACCAGCGGCAGCCTCGGCGGGCGGCACGGGCCGCCCCCGCGCCCGGCCAGGTCCATGGAGAGCTTGATGGCCTGCACGAACACGCTTCTGGAGTCCCAACGGAGGAGCGGGTGCAACGCACGGTAGAGCGGGAGCGCGACGGCCAGGTCCCCGGCGACGGCCGCCCGGTACAGGGCGACGCAGGAGCGGGGCAGCGCGTTGGGGTATCCGGCCACCCAGCCGACCGCGCCCGCGACGGCGAGTTCGAGCAGCACGTCGTCGGCCCCCGCCAGCAGGTCGAGGCCGGGGGCGAGCTCGGCGATCCGGTAGGCCCTGCGGACGTCGCCGCTGAACTCCTTGACCGCCACGACCAGGCCCTCCGCGTACAGCCTCGCCAGCAGTTCCGGGGTGAGGTCGACCCTGGTGTCGAAGGGGTTGTTGTAGGCCACGATCGGCAGGCCCGCCCTCGCCACCTCGCGGTAGTGCTCGACCACGGTCCGCTCGTCGGCCCGGTAGGCGTTCGGCGGAAGCAGCATCACCGCCGGGCATCCGGCGTCGCGGGCCTGCTCGGCCCAGCGGCGGGCCTCCAGCGCGCCGTAGGCGGCCACCCCCGGTATGACCCGGTCGCCGCCGACGGCCGCGACCGCGGTCTCCACGACCCTGGCCCTCTCCTCGTCACTCAGCGTCTGGTACTCACCCAGCGACCCGTTCGGCACCACGCCGTCGCAGCCGCGGTCCACCAGCCACCGGCAGTGCTCGGCGTAGTCGTCCAGGTCGACGGAGAGGTCCGCCTTCAGGGGCAGTGCGGTGGCCGTCATCACGCCGTGCCAGGGTTTCACCCGGGTCGTCGTCATCGCGGTCGGTCATCCTTCCTTCGGGGGGTCGGTCAGGGCCGCCAGGGTGCCGAGCCGTATCGGCTGGGCGATCGGGCGGCGGGGCGCGGCGGGATCCTCGCCGGCGAGGCAGGCGACGGCGTGGGCGCACATCCGGCCCTGGCACCAGCCCATGCCGGGGCGGGCCAGCAGTTTCACGGCGCGGGCGTCACTCGCGCCCAGTTCCCGCGCCTTGCGTACGGCCGACAGCGGCACCTCCTCGCATCGGCAGATCAGCGTGTCCCCGCGAAGCCACCGCTGCCAGCCCGGCCGTATCGGGTAGGCCTCGAGCAGCGCCCGTGCGAAGGCGCCGAGGCGACCCGCGCGCCGCGAGAGGGCGGGCAGAGGCGGGACGCGGCGGCCGAGGTCGGCGGCCGCGGCACGGCCCGCGATCCGCCCCTCCGCCTCGGCCAGAACCGCCCCGCCGACGCCGGTCGTCTCCCCCGCCGCGTAGACGCCGGGCACGCTGGTGCGCATGCCCGCGTCGACGGCCACGACGGGGGTGCCGTCCAGGTCGCGGCGCGTCCGGCAGCCGAGTTGCACGGGGAGTTCGAGCTGGGGGACGAACCCGTACCCGTAGGCGAGGGTGTCGCACTCGACGGTCCTGGTGGCGAGGGGCCGCCAGTCCGCGTCCAGCTTCGCCACCGTGACGTGGGTCAGGGCGTCGCCGCCGTGTGCCTCGACCACCGCGTGGCGGCCCCGGTAGGGCACCCGGTGCCTGGCCAGGCGCGCGCCGTACCCGAGGGCTTCGGCGGCTCTGCCTGCGGCGAGCAACGGGTGCCTGGCGAGCCCGAAGCGGCTGTTGGCCTCGTAGACGCCGCGCACGTCCGCGCCCGCCGCCGCGAGGCCCGCGGCGACCGGCAGCAGGAAGGGCCCGGTCCCGGCGACCACGACCCGGTGTCCCGCGACGACGAGGTCGCCCTTGAGCAGGGCCTGCGCCCCGCCCGCTGTGAGCACGCCCGGCAGGTCCCAGCCGGGGAACGGCAACGGCCTGTCGTGAGCGCCCGTGGCGATCAGCAGTCCGCGCGCGACGACCGTGCGGGGCCGCTCATCGCGGTCCCCCTCAACACACCGGACGACCAGTGCCCCGTCACCCGGCCCGCTCGCCTGCCCTCCTGCGCGTTCGACCGCCCAGACCCGGTGGCCGAGCAGCACGGTCGCGCGCTCGACGAGCGCCTCCCACTGCCGGAGGAACCTGTCGAGGCCGTGGTGAAGCACCGCCTGCCCGTCGGCGCCGAACCCCCGCGGCAAGTGGCGGAAATACTGGCCGCCCGGCCTGGTGGCCGCGTCGATCAGCACGACGTCCAGCCCGGCCAGGCAGGCGCTGAGCGCGCCCGCGACCCCCGCGGGGCCCGCGCCGATGACGGCGAGGTCGCATTCCGCCCTCACGCGCCGCTCCCCTCGTCCTGCAGCTCTCCCGTCGCGCGTACGGCCCCGCCGGTGCTCACCCGGTCTCCCGGCCGCGCCTCGGTCAGGCAGGCCCGCAGGGACGGGCTGTCGTTGACCGTGACCAGGCAGTCGAAGCAGACGCCGATGCCGCAGAACAGCCCGCGCGGGCGTCCGCCGACCCGGGTCGTGCGCCATGAGCGGACGCCCGCGCCGTACAGGGCGGCGCCGATGCTCTGCCCCGGGACCACGGGAACGGCGACGCCGTCCACGCTGATCTCGAACTCCGGCTCGGGGGCGGCCCGCACGAGATCGTACGGCCGTCTCCCTCGTGCCTCTCCCCTGGGCCTCATCGGCGCTCCTCCGTGTTCTTGAACATGTCCTTGAACATGTCCTTGGACACGTCCTTGAAGCGTTCCGGGCGGAAAGGGCGCAGGTCCAGGTCGGGGCCCGCGCCGGTCAGGATCTGGGCGATCAGGTGACCGGTCGCGGGAGCCAGGCCGACGCCCGCGCCCTCGTGACCGCAGGCGTGGTGGAGGCCGGGAGCCCTGGGGTCTTCCCCGATCACCGGCAGATGGTCGGGACAGTAGGGCCTGAACCCGCAGTAGGCCCGGATCACCCTGCGCTCCGCCAGCACGGGGAACAACGCGACGGCCTGGCGGGCGAGACGCTCGAGCACCGGGACCGACGTCGTGCGGTCGAAGCCGACCCGCTCGCGGCTCGCACCGATGAGCACGGGCCCGGAAGGGGTCGCCTCGACGACCGCGGACGTCTCAAGGCCCTCCGAGTCGCTGGCCACGTTGGTGACGTAGGCCGCGGTGTAGACCTTGTGCCTGACCAACTGCTCCCTGATCGGCTCTGTGACCAACACGAAGCCGCGCCTGGGCAGGATCGGCAGGCATACCCCGGCCAGTGCGGCGATCTCGCCGCCCCAGGTGCCCGCGGCGTTGACGACGGCTCCCGCGAGGATCTCCCCATGGTCGGTCGTGACGCCGGTCACCCGGTCGCCATCGCGGAGGAAACCGGTGACGGTGACGCCGGTGCGCAACATCAGGGCGCCGCGGCCGAACCGCTCCGCGCCCAGCCGGATCAGTCTGGCCGCCGCCAGCATCGGCTGGACCTGGGCGTCCTGCGGGTAGAACACGCCTCCGGCCAGGCCGTCCGCCAGGTGGGGCTCATAGCCCGCCAGCTCGCTCCCGGCGACGGCGGTGTGCTCGACTCCCTGCCTGGTCGCCAGGCCGGTGAGGGCCTCGAGCGCCTCCGCGCTCTCCGCGACCACCAGGCCGCCTTTTGGCTCGAACTCGAAGCCGTCGTGCCTCGCCAGGTCGCGCCAGAGGGTGCCGGAGAGCACGGCCAGGTCGAGCTCGGGCCCCGGCTCCTTGTCGGAGACCAGGACGTTGCCCTCTCCCGCGCCGGTCGTGCCGCCCGCGACGGGTCCCCGGTCGACGACGACCGTGTCCAGCCCCGCGCGCGCCGCGTAGTAGGCGCAGGCGGCCCCGACGGCCCCCGCCCCGATTACCACGACGTCCGGCATGACTCACCCGCTCCCGCAGCTCGGCACGCCAGTAATATGTCACATACTTTAAAGGAGATCAATCGGCCGCCGCCCCGTTCCTCCAGTTCAGCCGATCCGTACCCCGGGGCCCGTCCGGTAAGCCGTACAAGCCGGGGCGGCCCCTCCCGCGGACACACAGTGGGCGGCACATGTGGGCGCACAGTGGGCCGCGCAGGGCCAGCGGCGGGACCACCGCCCTCGCCGCCTAGCATGTGAGCCGTGAACCACCTCCTTGACCAGGCACGTCCGCGCGCCGCGAACCTCCTGCCCGGCGTATGGTCTCCCACGTCCCTCACCCTGCGCCGGTGGGCGCTGGCGGCCGTGGTCGTCAACGCGGGCATCACGGTGACCGGCGCGGCCGTCCGGGTCACCGGGTCCGGTCTCGGCTGCCCGACCTGGCCAAGGTGCACCCCGGACAGCTTCGTCCCGGTCACGCACAGCGAGATCTCGCCGATCAACATGGCCATCGAGTTCGGTAACCGGCTGCTGACCTTCGTGGTCCTGGTTGTCGGCCTGGCCTGCCTCGTGGCCGCGCTGAGGCTGCGTCCGCGCCGCGGGGACCTGGTCAGGCTGGCCTGGATCCAGCCGATCGGCGTCGCCGCGCAGGGGCTGTGGGGAGGCCTGGTGGTGCGCACCATGCTCAACCCCGTCACCGTGAGCGTGCACTTCCTGATCTCCATCGGCATGCTCGCCGCCGCGGTCGCGCTCCACGCCCGCTCCGGGGAGGGCGACACCGCACCCGAGCCCCTGGTCCACCCCGCCATCCGCACGCTCGGCTTCGTGCTCGTATCCGCGGTCGCCGTCCTGCTCGTCGCGGGCGTGGTGGTGACCGGCACTGGGCCGCACTCGGGGGACGCGGCCGCCTCCCGGTTCGCCTTCGACATCGAGACCGTGGCCAGGCTGCACGCCGACGTGGTCTACGTCGTGGTCGGGCTCACCTTCGCGCTGCTGTTCGCGCTCCACGTCACCGGGGCGCCCGCGAGCGCGCGGCGGGCGGCGCTGACGCTGCTCGGCGTCGAGCTGGCCCAGGGCGTCATCGGATACGTCCAGTACTTCCTGGCCGTGCCCGCGTTCCTGGTCGGCCTGCACGTGCTCGGCTCGACGCTGGTGTGGATCTGCACGCTGCGGGTGGTGTACGCGCTGCGGTCGCGGGGACCGCTCGGGACTCCCGCGGACGGCCACGACGAGGCGCCCTCCGCCGCCGCGCCCGCCTGACCTCATCTCCCTTGCTCCGTGCGGGCCTTTCTCCGCGCGAAGAAAGGGAGCACATGCCCACCGCGCCCGGAGTTCCGGGGCGCCCCTCGGCCCCCTCGTTCCGTGGAGGCCGACCGGCCAGAGATCCCGCACATCTGGAAATCATGGCGACAATGGACGTATGTCAGGTCGTCCACCACTGTCGCGTCCGACTCTCCGGCGTCTCTACCAGGGCGTCGTCCTGCTGAGCGTGCTGGCCGTCGCCCCGCTGACCTGGGCGTGGCTGTCCAGCTCCGGCCACACGGCGGTCGCCGACTCCTCCCCCGGCTGGATGAACGGAGTCCCCCAGGCGCCGACGGCGCTGGTCCTCGGGGCCGCGGCGCCGGGCGGCCGCCCCTCCCCCATGCTGGCCAGGCGGCTGGACGTCTCCGCCGAGCTGTACCGGGCGGGCAAAGTGAAGGCGCTCCTGCTGTCCGGCGACAACGGCCGGTCGGGCTACGACGAGCCGACCGCCATGCGGGACTACCTGCTCGCCCGCGGCGTCCCCCGTGAGGCCCTCGTGCTCGACTACGCCGGCTTCGACACCTGGGACTCGTGCGTGCGGGCCAGGAACGTGTTCGGAGCCACCACGGTGACCGTGGTGACCCAGGTGTTCCACCTGCCCAGGGCCGTCACTCTGTGCCGCACAGCGGGCCTCGAGGCGTTCGGCGTCGGTGACGACTCGGCAACGCGATGGGGCGCCCTCACCTACGGCTACGCCGTGCGCGAGTTCGGCGCCTCCGCGAAGGGCTTCCTGGACTCCGTGGTCTTCCACTCCTCCCCCATCTTCCCAGGACCGCGCGAGACCACCCTGGACACCGCGCTCCGCGCGGCGTCTCAGTCGGGCCCGACGCCCCATCCCGGCCGGGGATAGTGCCCCGCGCCCGGCGGAGGCGCCGGGTAGGGACCCGCACCGGGCTGCGGGGGGAGCCCTTGGAACTGCGGGGGCACGGCGTACGGCGGGGCGCTCCCGCCGGGGGCCTGCCCGCTGGGCGTGGGGAACGCCGAGCGGGCGGCGGCCATGCAGTGCAGAAGCGCCTGCTGTTCCTCGTTGAAGGCGTACTCGTCGATCATGTGGCGTCTGGCCCGCTCGTGCAGCAGGCCGAGCTCGGTGGCCGCCAGCTGGTAGTCGCTCATCGCCCGCAGCCCCGGCCTGCCCCCGTTCGCCCTGGCCCATTTCCTGGCGTGACGGCGCGCCGGAAGCGAGGAGAGCATGGCGACGTCGTACGGGGCGACGAGACCGGTCGCCTGGTAGGCGGGCAGATAGCCGTTGATCAGGCCGACGATGCGCTTGCGGTCGCGGAAGACGATCCAGATCAGCACGACGAGCACGACCAGCAGCAGCAGGTAGGCGGCGGCCAGGCCACCGATGCCGACGTAGGAGGCGAAGCCGTTCCAGATGCCGTGCAGCAGCATGGCACCGGCCCAGCCGGCCACGATCACGAAGATCCGCCCCGGGCCCTGGCGCTGCGCGGCGTAGGCGACCGCGACGCCGATCATCGAGGTGAACAGCGGGTGCGCGAACGGCGAGAGGATCCCTCTGAGCACGACCGTCACGGCCAGGCCCCTGGCGCCCATCTCGTGCAGCGCGGCCACGTAGTAGCTGACGTTCTCGCTCATCGCGAAGCCGAGGCCGACCATGCTGGCGTAGATGACACCGTCGGTCGGTCCGTCGAGCTCGGCCCGCCGGAACCGTAGCAGGCCCAGCAGGACCAGGCCCTTCATCGTCTCCTCGACGACCGGGGCGCCGAAGGTGGCGGCGATGTTGCGCGCGGTGTCGTAGCCGAGGCGGACGGTGTTCTCGATGTAGATCAGGCCGAGGGAGTTGACCAGGCCGGCGACCAGCACCGCGACGCCCGCGCCCCAGGCGAAGGCGAAGATCAGGTTGCTGCGGGGCTCCGGCTCCATGCGGTCGAGCGCGAGCACCGCCGCGAGCAGCACCGGCACCGGCGCGAGGGCCAGGGCGAGCGCGATGAAGAAGTAGACCGGATCACCGTTGAACAGGTCAAAGGAGAAGGACGCCAGCGCGCACAGACCGGCCACGACGAGCCCTGCGATCAGCGCGACGGAGGGGCGGTCCCTCAAGACCCAGCGGGGATCACGGCTCGCCATGCGGCAACCGTAACCGATCAACCACGACGTGTCCTCTCTCCCCTCACGGTGGGCCGTAACCGGCCACGAGGAGGTATTGCCGGACAGGACAGTGTGAAAACGGCGGGAACATCCGGTGCCCTGAGGGGAACAGGGTCCCGCCGCGGTGACGCCTCATAGGGAGCGTCCGGACGGGCGTTTCCCTGACCCGGGAACGGGGCCGTTACGGCTCCGACGGGCGCCAGACGCTCAGACGAGCATGGAGTCGACCGCGACGGCGAGGAAGAGCAGCGCCAGGTAGGCGTTCGACCAGTGGAAGAAGCGCATCGGGCGCAGGTCGACGCCGGTCTTGCCCGCGTTGACCCGGCCCAGGAGGCGGTAGACCTCCCACAGGCAGGCCGCGCCGAGAACGGCGGCCACGACGGGGTAGAGCAGTGTGGTCCCCGCGACCGGCCACAGCAGCAGCGAGCACAGCACGGTGGCCCAGGTGTAGGCGAGGCTCTCGAGCACCACGCGGCGCTCGGTCGCGACGACCGGGAGCATGGGGACCTTCGCCGCGGCGTAGTCCTCCTTGTAGCGCATGGCCAGGGTCCAGGTGTGCGGGGGCGTCCAGAAGAACACCACGCCGAAGAGCACGACCGGGGCCCAGGCGAGGCTCCCGGTGACGCCCGCCCAGCCGATGAGCACCGGCATGCAGCCCGCGATGCCGCCCCACACCACGTTCTGCGAGGTCCGCCGCTTGAGGATCATCGAGTAGACGAGCACGTAGAAGAGGTTCGCGCCCAGCGACAGGCCCGCGGCGAGCCAATTCACCGTCACGCCGAGACCAAGAGTCGACAGCACGCCGAGGATGACGCCGAAGATCAGCGCGTTGGTCGGCGGGACCTGCTCACGGGCCAGCGGGCGGCGGCGGGTGCGGCGCATCGCGGCGTCGATGTCGCGGTCGATGTAGCAGTTCAGTGCGTTGGCACTGCCTGCGGAGAGGGTGCCGAAGACCAGCGTGCAGACGGCGATCCACAGCGGAGGCAGGCCCTTGGCCGCCAGGAACATCACCGGCAGCGTCGTGATCAGCAGCAGTTCGATGATCCGCGGCTTGGTGAGGGCGACGTAGGCCTTCACGACGTCGCCGAACGAGCGCGGCGCGATGGTCGCGGCCGCCCCCGTCGCGGACGGGGCCGTCGATTGCTTGTCGGTCAGCACCATTAAGGCGCTTCCAGCACGTGCGGGGTCAACGCGTAACCTCTGATTAGAGCGAATCCGTGAATGCGGGCACCAGCCAGCCTTGAGCACTCAACTGTAGTTGTTGGGGTGGCCGGTTCCGGCATGGGGTGGGGAAGCGGCGTGATGTGACGCCTTCAGGGGGTTGTGTCCGAGACTGTTCCAGCTCCTGCGGGCTCGCCCCGGCTCAGCCTACGCAACGGTAGTGAGGCCGAACCGTTAGGGTCCGGTGTGGGCGGGAAAAGCCAAACCGGCGCCACCATCACACAACTAGATCCGGAGATCGAGCACTTGAGCAGCGAACTCGTGCCAGCCCTTGAATGGAGCGACCTGGACCGTCAGGCGGTCGACGTCGTACGGGCCCTGGCGATGGACGCCGTAGAGAAGGCGGGGTCCGGCCACCCGGGCACCGCGATGAGCCTGGCGCCCGCCGCCTACCTGCTTTTTCAGCGGATGATGCGACACGACCCCTCTGACCCCTCCTGGGTGGGCCGGGATCGCTTCGTCCTTTCGGCCGGACACTCCAGCCTGACCCTGTACATCCAGTTGTTCCTTTCCGGCTACGGGCTGTCCCTTGACGACCTGAAGAACCTGCGCCAGTGGGACAGCCTCACCCCGGGGCACCCGGAGCACGGCCACACCGTCGGCGTCGAGACCACCACGGGCCCGCTGGGCCAGGGCATCGGCAACGCCGTCGGCATGGCCATGGCCGCCAGGCGCGAGCGCGGCCTGTTCGACCCGGACGCCACTCCCGGCAACAGCCCGTTCGACCACACGATCTGGTGCATCGCCTCCGAAGGCGACATCGAGGAGGGGGTCAGCCACGAGGTCAGCGCCATCGCGGGCCACCAGAAGCTCGGCAACCTGGTCGTCGTCTTCGACAGCAACCACATCTCCATCGAGGATGACACCCAGATCGCGCTGAGCGAGGACATCACCAAGCGCTACGAGGCGTACGGCTGGCACGTCCAGACCGTCGACTGGACGGCGGGTGGCGAGTACTCCGAGGACGTCGAGGCGCTGCACCAGGCCCTCGAGGCCGCCCGCGCGGAGACCGGCAGGCCCTCCTTCATCCGGCTGCGCACCATCATCGGCTGGCCCGCGCCCAACAAGCAGAACACCGGCAAGGCCCACGGCTCGGCCCTGGGCGCCGACGAGGTCGCCGCGACCAAGACCATCATGGGCCAGGACCCGGCCAAGAGCTTCGACGTCCCCGCGGAGGTGCTGGAGCACGCCCGCGGCGTGGTCGAGCGGGGCCGCGCCGCCCGCGCCGAGTGGGACAAGGCATACGCCAACTGGCGCGAGGCCAATCCGGAGCGCGCCGCGGAGTTCGACCGCATCTCCGCCAGGCTGCTGCCGCCGGGCTGGACCGAGGCCCTGCCGATCTTCGAGCCCGGCGCCTCCGTCGCGACCCGCAAGGCCTCGGGCGAGGTGCTCAACAGCCTGGCCCCGGTGCTGCCCGAGCTGTGGGGCGGCTCCGCCGACCTGGCCGAGTCGAACAACACCACGATGAAGGGCGAGCCGTCCTTCATCCCCGATGAGTACCAGACCAAGGAGTTCCCCGGGAACCGCTACGGCAGGACGCTGCACTTCGGCATCCGCGAGCACGGCATGGGGTCCATCCTCAACGGCATCGCGCTGCACAACGGCACCCGCCCCTACGGTGGCACGTTCCTGGTCTTCAGCGACTACATGCGCCCCGCCGTACGGCTGGCGGCCCTGATGAAGCTGCCGGTCATCTACGTGTGGACGCACGACTCCATCGGCCTCGGCGAGGACGGCCCGACCCACCAGCCGGTCGAGCACCTGTGGGCGCTGCGCGCCATCCCGGGTCTCGACGTGGTGCGGCCCGCCGACGCCAACGAGACCACAGCCGCATGGCGGACCGTGCTCGAGCACACCGACCGCCCGGCCGCGCTGGCGCTGACCCGGCAGAACCTCCCGGTCTACGAGGGCAGCGGCGATGCGGAGAAGGTCGCCAAGGGCGCCTACGTGCTCCAGGACGCCTCGAACGGGCAGCCCGCCGTCATCCTGATCGGCACCGGCTCCGAGGTCGAGCTGGCCGTCGGGGCCCGCGAGCTGCTCGAGGAGCAGGGCATCCCCGCCCGGGTCGTCTCGATGCCGTGCGTCGAGTGGTTCAACGCCCAGGACGCCGCCTACAAGCAGACGGTGCTGCCGTCGACGGTCCGCGCGCGGGTCGCCGTCGAGGCGGGAATCGGGCTTGGCTGGCGGGAGTTCGTGGGAGATGAAGGGGAAGTGGTCAGCCTGGAGCACTTCGGTGCCTCGGCCCCCTACAAGACCCTTTACGAGCAGTTCGGCCTCACCGCCGAGCGCGTGGCCGCCGCCGCCAAGGCGAGCCTCGCCCGGTCCGGGGCCGACAAGGGCGAGACGACGGGAAACTGACATGAGTGAGATTCTCAAGAGCCTATCTGACCAGGGTGTTTCCATCTGGCTTGACGACATCAGCCGGGAGCGCCTGCGCACCGGCAACCTGGCGGCGCTGATCCGTGACAAGCACGTGGTCGGCGTCACCTCCAACCCGACGATCTTCGCCTCGGCGCTGAGCAAGGGAGACGCCTACGACACCCAGCTCCACGACCTGGCGGTGCGTGGAGTCGAGGTCGAGGAGGCGGTGCGCGCCATCACCACCTACGACATCCGCTGGGCCGCCGACGTGCTCAGGCCGGTCTACGACGCGACCGGCGGCGTGGACGGCAGGGTCTCGATCGAGGTCGACCCGCGCCTGGCCAGGGAGACCGACAAGACCGTCGCCGAGGCGCGCGCGCTGTGGTGGATGGTCGACCGTCCCAACCTGTTCATCAAGATCCCCGCGACGGTCGAGGGCCTGCCCGCGATCACGCAGGCGATCTCGGAGGGCATCAGCGTGAACGTCACGCTGATCTTCTCCCTCGAGCGCTACCGCGCGGTCCTGGACGCCTGGCTGACCGGCCTGGAGCGGGCGAAGGCCAACGGCCTGAACCTGACGGCCATCGAGTCGGTCGCCTCCTTCTTCGTCAGCCGGGTCGACACCGAGATCGACAAGCGCCTCGACAAGATCGGCACGCCCGAGGCCAAGGCGCTCAAGGGCAAGGCGGCCGTCGCCAACGCCCGTCTCGCCTTCGCCGCCTACGAGGACGTCGTCAACTCCCCGCGCTGGCAGGCCCTGAAGGCCGCCGGGGCGCGTCCGCAGCGTCCGCTGTGGGCCTCGACCGGCACCAAGGACCCCAGCTACCCCGACACCCTCTACGTCGACGAGCTGGTCACCTCGGGCACGGTCAACACCATGCCGGAGAAGACCCTCGACGCGACGGCCGACCACAGCCGCGTCACCGGCGACACCGTCCGCCCCTTCTACGAGGACGCCTGGAACACCATGGCGGCCCTCAAGGAGGCCGGGATCGACTACGACGACGTGGTCAGGGTCCTGGAGGACGAGGGTGTGGAGAAGTTCGAGGCTTCTTGGAACGACCTGCTGGCCACCGTCTCCTCCGAGCTCCGGAAGGCGTGAAACAGATGTCGGTTTCGGTAACGTTCAGCGAGGAGAACCTCGCCGAGCAGGCTTCGGAGACGGCCGGGCGGCTCGTCTCCGAAGGAGTCCCCGAGGCCCTCGCGAACGGGGACCCCACTCTGTGGGGCCCTGAGGCCGAACCCGAGGCCGCGATCCGCCTCGGCTGGCTCACCCTCCCGCTGACCAGCAGGGAGCTGCTGCCGGAGATCGGAAAACTGGTCGAGCGGGCCCGTGCGGAGGGCCTGGACCACGTGGTCCTGGCCGGCATGGGCGGCTCCTCGCTCGCTCCCGAGGTCATCACCGCGACCGCCGACGTGCCGCTGACCGTGCTCGACACGACGGATCCCGGCCAGGTGCTCCGCGCGCTGCGCGACCGCCTCGACCGCACGATCCTGGTGGTCGCCAGCAAGAGCGGCGGCACGGTCGAGACCGACAGCCACCGGCGGATCTACGAGAAGGCGTTCCGTGACGCGGGCATCGATCCGGCGGAGCGGATCGTCGTGGTCACCGACCCCGGCTCGCCGCTGGAGCAGGCCGCGACCGAGGCCGGTTATCCGGTCGTCCTGGCCGACCCCAACGTCGGCGGGCGCTACAGCGCCCTGTCGGCGTTCGGCCTGGTGCCCAGCGCGCTGGCCGGGGCCGACGTGGAGCGGCTGCTTGACGACGCCGCCGCGGTGCAGCCGCTACTGGCGCTCACCGAGGGCAATCCTGGCCTGGAGCTGGGCGCCGCCCTCGGGGCCGCGGCGGTCGCCGGGCGCGACAAGCTCGTCCTAGAGGACGGCCTGTCGGAGATCAACGGCCTGCCCGACTGGATCGAGCAGCTGATCGCCGAATCGACCGGCAAGTCCGGCAAGGGCATCCTGCCGGTGGTCGGCGCCGATCCCGGCGAGGCGGAGGACGAGCTGCTCGCCGGGATCGACTCCGACGGCGCGCTCACGGTCAGCGGCCCGCTGGGAGCGCAGTTCCTGGTGTGGGAGTACGCCACGGCCGTCGCGGGCCGCGTCCTGGGCATCGACCCCTTCAACCAGCCGAACGTGGCCGAGTCGAAGGAGAACACCGGCAAGCTGCTGGACCAGGAGGAGCTGCCCGTCGGCACGCCGATCCTGGTCGACGGCCCGGTCGAGGTGTACGGCGAGCTGCCCGGCGGCCAGGAGCCCAAGGACCTGTCCGAGGTGCTCACCCAGCTGCTCGAGGCCATCCCCTCCGACGGCTATCTCGCGATCATGGCGTATCTCGACAGGGAGGCAGCCTTCGACGCCCCCCACGCCGAGGGCGCCTCGTTCGAGGAGATGACCGACGCGTGGAGCGCCGCCGACCCGGCGACGCTGCGCGGCCGGCTGGCGGTGCGGACGGAGCGGCCGATCACCTTCGGGTGGGGACCCCGGTTCCTGCACTCCACCGGCCAGTACCACAAGGGCGGCCCGCAGAACGGCGTGTTCCTGCAGCTCACCGGAGCCGTCGAGGAGGACGTCGAGGTTCCCGGCAGGCCGTACACCCTGGGCAGGCTCCAGCTCGCCCAGGCCCTGGGCGACCAGGGCGCGCTGGCCAGCCGCGGACGCCCCGCCGTACGGCTGCACCTGACCGATCGCGCCGCCGGTGTCGCACGCCTGCTCGAGGCAGCGCGGGAGGTCTGAATGAGCGACAAGCAGTCCGAGGCTCAGCCTCTCGGCGCGCACCCGGCCGAGGCGAACTCAGACGGCGTGCACGACGGAAAGGCGCACACCGCGACGAGGCATGACGAGTCAACGGCCGCCGCCTCGGCGGCCGCGACCGTCAGCACCACCGAGGCGCTGGTCGAGTCCAACCCGCTGCGCGACCCCCGCGACAAGCGCCTGCCGCGCGTCGCGGGGCCGTGCGTGCTGGTGCTGTTCGGCGTGACGGGCGACCTGGCACGCAAGAAGCTGCTGCCGGCGATCTACGACCTGGCGAACCGGGGGCTGCTGCCCCCGGGGTTCTCCCTGGTCGGCTTCGCCCGCCGCGACTGGAAGGACCAGGACTTCGCGCAGCTCACCCATGACGCCGTCAAGGAGCACGCGCGGACGCCGTTCCGCGAGGAGGTCTGGAAGCAGCTGTCGGAGGGCATCTTCTTCTGCCCGGGAGAGTTCACCGACGACGGCGCGTTCGACGCGCTGGCCATGATGCTCAAGGAGATCGACCACACCCGGGGCACCGGCGGCAACTACGGCTTCTACCTTTCGGTGCCGCCGAAGTTCTTCCCCGTCGTCGTCGAGCAGCTCAAGCGGACCGGCCTGGCCAACGGCCCGGAGGGCGCCTGGCGCCGGGTGGTGATCGAGAAGCCCTTCGGGCACGACCTGAAGAGCGCCCAGGAGCTCAACGCGATCACCAGCGCGGTCTTCCCGGAGAGTTCGGTGTTCCGCATCGACCACTACCTGGGCAAGGAGACCGTTCAGAACATCCTGGCGCTGCGGTTCGCCAACAACCTGTTCGAGCCGATCTGGAACCGGGGTTACGTCGACCACGTCCAGATCACGATGGCCGAGGACATCGGCATCGGCGGCAGGGCCGGATACTACGACGGCATAGGCGCGGCCCGTGACGTGATCCAGAACCACCTGCTGCAGCTGCTGGCGCTGGTGGCGATGGAGGATCCGACCTCCTTCGGGGCCGACCCGCTGCGCAGGGAGAAGGAAAAGGTCCTCAAGGCGGTGCAGTTGCCGCCCGACCTGGGGCTGTCCACCGCCCGGGGCCGCTACGGGCCCGGCTGGCAGGGTGGTGAGCCGGTCGCGGGCTACACCCAGGAGGACGGCATCCCGCCGGACTCCATCACCGAGACCTACGCCGCCATCAAGCTGGAGATCGCCAACCGCCGCTGGGCGGGGGTGCCGTTCTACCTGCGCACCGGCAAGCGTCTGAGCCGCAGGGTGACCGAGGTCGCCGTGGTGTTCGAGCGCGCGCCGCACCTGCCCTTCAGCAAGGACGACACCGAGATCCTGGGGCAGAACGCCCTGGTCATCCGGGTGCAGCCGGACGAGGGCATCACGGTGCGCTTCGGCTCGAAGGTGCCGGGGACCGCGATGGAGGTCAGGGACGTCTCGATGGACTTCGCCTACGGCGAGTCGTTCATGGAGTCCTCCCCCGAGGCCTACGAGCGGCTGCTGCTGGACGTGCTGATCGGCGACCCGCCGCTCTTCCCGCACCAGCGCGAGGTCGAGCTGTCGTGGAAGATCCTCGACCCGATCGAGGAGTTCTGGGCCACCCAGGGCCCGCCGGAGGAGTACCCGGCGGGCACGTGGGGCCCGACCTCGGCCGACGAGATGATGGCCCGCGACGGACGCGCGTGGAGGAGGCTGTAGTTGACCTCATCCCCTCCCCTCGGGGAGGGGATTCCCGCGGTCGCCCGCGGGGTTTCCTGTTTCACCGCCGGTCGCCCGCCCGAAAAGGATCTTTCGTTGGGGTCTTACACCAGCTCCGCAGGCGTTTCACCTCTCCGCCGGCCCGGCGGCGAGGGTGGAGCCGATCGTGCGGGTGACGGCTTGGTCATCGCCGCCACCGAACACATTAACGAAACCCGCGGCGTCGTGCCGCGTTTCCTCCCGGCCCTGAGGGACCGGGTCTCCACGCTTAAGGAGTTTCGATGACGAGCTTCATGCTCACCGGAACGACCGCGTCGAAGATCTCCTCCCAGCTCACCCAGCTGCGGCACCAGATGGGCACCCCGGCGGTCGGCATGGTGCTGACCCTGGTGGTGGTCTCGGACGAGAGCACCCAGTACGACGCGGTCAGGGCGGCGACCGAGGCGGCCAGGGAGCATCCCTCCCGGATACTGGTCGTCATCCCCCGCGACCCGAAGGAGCCGAACCGCCTCGACGCCGAGATCCGCTTCGGCGAGTCGACCCCGGGCGAGGTGATCCTGCTGCGCCTGTACGGCGAGCTCACCGAGCACGCCGACTCGGTGGTCGGCCCGCTGCTGCTCACCGACACCCCGGTGGTCGTCTGGTGGCCGGGCATCTGCCCCGACATGCCCGCCAAGGACCCGATCGGCCTGCTCGCCCAGCGCCGCATCGTCGACGCCAGGTCCGCGGCCGACTCGGTTAAGGCGATCATCGGCCGGTCGAAGGGGTACGTGCCCGGCGACACCGACCTGGCCTGGACCCGGCTGACGACGTGGCGGAGCCTGCTGGCCGCCGCGTTCGACCTGCCGGTCGGCAAGGTCAAGAAGGGCGTCGTCGAGGCCGTGCCCGGTCATGCCAGCGCGCTGCTGCTGGCGGCCTGGCTGAGCGAGCGTCTCGGCGCGCCGGTGAAGGTCGCCGAGTCGGAGGGACCGGGTCTGACCGCGGTCAAGCTGACCACCGCCGACGGTGACATCACCATCACCCGGGGCGACGGGCGTCTGGCCACGCTGTCGCGTCCCGGCCAGCCCGACCGTCAGGTCGCCCTGACCCGGCGCCCGACCTCGGAGCTACTGGCCGAGGAGCTCCGCCGTCTCGACCCCGACGAGATCTACGAGGCCGCGATCGGGCGGATCGCCCGCGGCCACAAGTCCTGATCCGCGCTAGGCGCCCCGCGGTCCGCCGCGGGGCGCCCTTCCATTGCGAGACCCGTCCCGGGACGTGTCCGAGATCCCGTCCCCGGTGTGTCCGGGGCACCGGCCTCGGGCATGTCCCAGGCATCGGCCCGGTCATGTCCCAGGCATCGGCCCGGTCATGTCCCGTGGTGCGGCTCCGCCGGAGGGTCTGCAGGTCCGCTGACTCGGCCGTCGTGCAGGAGCCAGGACGCGAAGCCGCCGAGAGTCCGTTCGAGAGTTCGTGGAGAGAGAAGTCCCGTGAGCGTTCCCAGTGTGATCATCCATCGCGACGCCGACGTGCTCGCCAAAGCGGTCGCCGCCCGGCTGATCACCGGCCTGGTCGACGTCCAGTCGGGTAAGGGCTCGGCCTCCGTGGTGCTGACCGGTGGCACCGTCGGCATCGCCACCCTGGCCGAGATCGCGGCCAGCCCGGCCCACGACGCGGTCGACTGGCGGCACCTGGACATCTGGTGGGGGGACGAGCGCTTCCTGCCGTCCGGCGACCCCGAGCGCAACGAGACGGGCGCCCGCCAGGCCCTGCTGGATCATGTGGACGTCGACCCCGCCCGCGTCCACGTGATGCGCGGCCCCGACTCGGGCATGACGGCGGAGGAGTCAGCGGACGCCTATGCCGAGGAGCTCCGCCAGGCCTCGCGCCCCGAGGACCACGGCCCCGCGCCCTCCTTCGACATCCTGCTGCTCGGCATGGGCCCCGACGGGCACGTGGCCTCGCTCTTCCCCGGTCAGCCCGCGCTCTACGACACGCGCCCCGTGGTCGCGGTGCACGGCTCCCCCAAGCCTCCGCCCACCCGGATCTCGCTGACGCTGCCGGTCATCCAGGCCGCGCGGGAGGTGTGGGTGGTCGCCGCCGGTGTGGAGAAGGCGGGTGCCGTACGGCTGGCACTGGCGGACTCGGGACCGATGCAGGTCCCCGCGGCGGGTGCCCGTGGCCGCCAGCGGACGCTGTTCCTGCTGGACAAGGCCGCCGCCTCCAAGATTCCCGCCTCCCTGGGCCGCATCTCCTCCCCCTGATTCCGCACCTTCCGTCAAGCCCCGTGAATGGCATGTCCATTCCCGGGGCTTTTCTCATAAAGAATCGCTCTATGATTGCGGCCACGGCGGCGCGCGGAGGGCCAGTGAGTACAGAGCGTTCGATCACCGTGCTCCATGTCTCCGACATGCAGTTCGGCAGGGAGCACCGGTTCGGGGCCGAGGGGGTGACCGCGGGAGACCGGCGCTTCTCCTCCCTGGCCGCCCGGCTGCTCGAGGACGTCGCCTGGCTGGGCGAGGAGCACGGCGTCCGCCCGGATCTGGTGGTGGCCTCCGGCGACCTGGCCGAGTGGGCGCTGCCCACCGAGTTCGCCAGAGTCGGCGAGTTTCTCACCGAGCTGTCCGAGGGGCTGGAGCTGGGGCGCGAACGCGTGGTGATGGTGCCGGGAAACCACGACGTCAGCTGGAAAAAGTGCCAGGCGTATTTCGACGACTGCGAGGGGGACGAAACCACACCCGCTCCCCCTTACTGGCCCAAATGGCAGCCCTATTTCACAATGTTCAGCCGGTTTTATGCGGATATATCCAGCGTGGGGTTTCCCAAGGACCAGCCCTGGACGCTGTTCGAGATCCCGGAACTGAAGACCGTGGTCGCCGGGCTCAACTCGACCATCGCCGAGAGCCACCGGGAGGCCGACCACTACGGCTACTGCGGCGAGGAGCAGCTGCACTGGTTCGCCGAGCGGCTGCGCGGGCACGCCGAGCGGGGCTGGCTGCGGATCGGCGTGATGCATCACAACCCCCAGATCAACGACCAGGGCGACGACGCCTTCCTGCACGACCGCGACCGGTTCGAGGAACTGCTCGCCCCGCACCTGCACGTGCTGCTGCACGGCCACACCCACGAGGGCAGGATCGGCAGCTTCGGCGCCGACGGTCTGCCGGTGCTGTGCGCGGGCAGCGCGGGCGTGCGCAAGCAGGCTCGCCCCGAGGAGGTGCCCAACCAGTACCAGGTGATCCGCCTGTCACGCGAGGGCCTGACGGTGTACGGCAGGCGCTACAACGCCTCCCGCTCCCGATGGGAGGGCGACACCGGGGTCGGCAGGAGGCCGGACGAGGTGACGCGGACGGTGCGCCGCTCCTTCGATCGGGCGGACGCCACCTTTCCCACCCCGGACTCCGACGGCGACAGGCACAAGCCCAGGCGCCGGGGAAGGAAGCCGTTCTCCGTCGGGAACGCCCGCCCCGCCAAGCCACACGACGACCTGCTCAGCCGGGTTCGCCGGGTCTGCGAGGTCCGCCATCCGCACGCCACGGTCGAGGAGGTGACGGCCAGCGGCGGACGCTCTCCGGGGTATCTGCGGGTGACCCTGCCGGGAGAACCCCAGGTCTCGCTGTATCCGGTCGGCGTCCACGAGGGAACCCCGGACCAGGAGGTCGTCGAGGCGTTCCTCACCGGGGTCGACGCACGCTACCGCGCCGGCGACCCGCACCTGACCTCCTTCTTCGTCTACGACGGCGCCCCCGTCCCCGAGGAGCTTCGCCTGCGGACGGGCATGCGCGGCCTGCGGCTGCAGCGCCTGGTGGAGTTCCAGGGCATGTACGACCTGCAGCCGTACGCCAGGGGGCAGGCCGAGCGGCTGGCCGACAGCGAGGTCTACCCGTCCGCGCTCTACGTGCCGCAGCGGTTCAGCGTCGTGAACGGCAGGGAACGGATGAGCCGGGTCGAGTCCGACCTGCTGGAGCGACTACGGGAGTGGGTCGCCGACTACGAGGGCAGGTTCGTCGTCGTCCTGGGCGACTTCGGGCACGGCAAGACCTTCCTGCTGCGCGAGCTGACCCGGCTGATCCACGAGGAGGGCGTACCACCGGTCATCCCGATCCTGATCCAGCTCCGGGACCTGGAGAAGGCCCACGGCCTCGACGAACTGCTGGCCGCCCACCTGACGGCGGGCGGCGAGGAGGTCATCGACCACCGGCTGCTGCGCTACCTCATCCAGGAGGGGCGGGTGCTGCTGCTGTTCGACGGCTTCGACGAGCTGGCGCTGCGGGTTACCTACGAGCAGGCCGCCGAGCACCTGAGCACGCTGGTGCAGGCCGCCCAGGGGCGGGCCAAGGTGGTGCTGACCAGCCGCACCCAGTACTTCCTGTCGGACCGGCAGGTGGAGACGGCATTGGCAGGCCGCCTGGCGGGCATGCCGGGCCGCAGGCTCGTCAAGATCCACGACTTCGACGACGCACAGATCCTGGCGTTCCTGACCCGCCTGCTCGACGGCGACGAGGCCGGGGCGCGCGCCCGCCTGGAGCTGCTGCGCGACGTGCGCGACCTGCTGGGCCTGTCACGCAACCCGCGCATGCTCAGCTTCATCGCCCGCCTTGAGAAGGATCGGCTCCGCCGGATCCGCGACCACGAGGGGGCGATCAGCGCGGCGGTGCTCTATCGCGAGCTGCTGCAACGCTGGCTGGAGTTCGAGTACGACCGGGCCCAGCCGAGGGGCGCGACGCCGTCGCTGTCGGTGGAGGATCGCTGGGAGGCGGTGCGGACGCTGGCCCTGCAGCTGTGGAACTCCGGCGAGGAGACCCTCGACCTGGACAAGCTGGGCGGCGCGGCCGGAGCGCTGGAGAGCCTGGCCGATCTCCAGCTCACCCTGGACCAGGCCTCCCACATGATCGGATCGGGCACCCTGCTGGTCCGCCCTGAGGCGGGCCGGTTCAGGTTCGTGCACCGCTCGGTGATGGAGTGGCTGGTGGCCGAGCGCGTGGCCGAGCAGCTCAGGCGGAACAACGGGGAAGGACCGTCCGAACTGCTGCTGCGCCCCCTCTCCGAACTGATGGCCGACTTCGTGACCGAGCTGGCGGGCCGGGCCGCCACCGTCGACTGGGCCCGCTCCGCGCTCTGGGCCCCGCCCGAGGCGGTCGGCGAAGCGGCCAAACTGAACGCGCTGACCCTGCTACGCAGGCTGGGCGCCTCGATGCAGGCGGACGCCTCCGCCCGGCAGGTCGTCAGGTTGCCGGGGGTCAACCTGCGAGGAGCCGACCTCCAGGGAATCGACCTGCGTGACGCGGACCTCTCCGGCGCGGACCTGCGAGAGGCCCGCCTCGACGGCGCCGACCTCTCCGGAGCGAACCTGCGCGGCGCCACCCTGCGGCAGAGCTCAGGAGTCAGGCTCCGCCTGCTGGCCGCCGACCTGACCGGTGCGGACCTCTCACTCGCGAGGCTCGTCGAGGCCGATCTGACCGGTGCCCGGACTCGTGGGACGCGCTGGTCACGAGCGGTCCTGCTCAGAGCCGTCGCGTCGCCCGCCCTCCTGGGCAAGCACAGCGCCTTCGGAGCCGTCCGTCCCCTGGACTCCGCCTCGGCGGTCCAGCTGACCTTTCCGCAGGACGGATTCACCAGGACGATAGTTTGGAGTCCTGATGGGAGTCTTCTGGCCTCCGCCTACGGCGGGAAGCGGGTGCGAATCTGGGACTCGGCCACCGGTGTCCTTGTCCGCACCCTTGGGCACCACGTCGACTGGGTCTACTCCGTGGCCTGGAGTCCCGACGCCGTCCACCTGGTCACCGGCGGAGACGACGGCACCGTACGCATCTGGGACCCCGCCACCGGCACCCTCATCCACACCCTCGAAGGACACACGGGCAGCGTGAACTCGGTGACCTGGGGCCCCTACGGCTCCCGTCTGGCCACCGGCGGCCACGACGGCACCGTACGCATCTGGGACCCCGCGACCGGCACCCTCGTCCACACCCTCGAAGGACACACGGGCAGCGTGAACTCGGTGGCCTGGGCTCCCAGAGACGTCCGTCTGGCCACCGGCGGGGACGACGGCACCGTGTGCATCTGGGACGCCGTAACCGGCGCCCTCACCCATAGCTTCGAAGGGCATGCGGGCTGGGTCCGCTCGGTGGCCTGGAACCCCGACGGCACCCGGTTCGCCACCGGCGGCAACGACAGCGTCATCCGCATCTGGGACGCCGCGACCGGCACCCTCACCCACACCCTCGAAGGACACGCCAGCCGGGTCCGCTCGGTGGCCTGGAACCCCGACGGCGTCTACCTCGCCAGCGGCGGCAACGACAGCGTCATCTGCATCTGGGACGCCGCGACCGGCACCCTCACCCACACCCTCGAAGACCACGGGGGCAGCGTGAACTCGGTGGCCTGGGGTCCGGACGGCACCCACCTCGCCATCGGAGGGGACGACAGCGTCATCCGCCTGTGGAACTTCGCGGGCACCTTCACCCACGGGGAACAGGCGGGCAGCGTGAACTCGGTGGCCTGGAGCCCCGACCAGGCCCACCTGGCCACCTGTGGCAACGACGGCACCGTACACATCTGGAACACCGCCACCGGCACCCTCACCCGCGCCCTCGAAGGACACACCGACTGGGTCTACCTGGTGGCCTGGAGCCCCGACGGCACCCACCTGGCCACCGGCGGGAACGACGGCACCGTGTGCATCTGGAACGCCGTCGACGGCACCCTCATCCACGGCTTCAAAGGACACCCCAGCCGGGTCTACTCCGTTGCCTGGAGCCCCGACGGCACCCACCTGGCCACCGGCGGGAACGACAGCGTCATCCGCGTCTGGAACACCGCCACCGGCACCCTCACCCACGGCTTCGAAGGACACAGCGGCTGGGTTCGCTCGGTGGCCTGGAGCCCCGACGGCACCCACCTGGCCACCGGCGGAGACGACGGCACCGTGCGCGTCTGGAACACCGCCACCGGCACCCTCACCCACGGCTTCGAAGGACACAGCGGCTGGGTTCGCTCGGTGGCCTGGAGCCCCGACGGCACCCA
>NZ_JBFBCE010000005.1:181841-206563 GCF_040689595.1 Streptosporangium sp. NPDC051023
CACCTGGCCACCGGCGGAGACGACAGCGTCATCCGCGTCTGGAACACCGCCACCGGCACCCTCACCCACACCCTCGAAGACCGCATCGACTGGGTGTACTCGGTGGCCTGGAGCCCCGACGGCACCCACCTGGCCACCGGCGGGAACGACGGCACCGTGCGGATATGGGCCCCGTCCGCCGGCTCGTTCGTCTGCACTCTCCTCCCCCTGCCCGGCGGATCGGCCGCCTTCGGCCCCGACGGCCTGACCTACAAGTTCGAGGGCTCCCCCGCCGGGCGGTTCTGGTGGACGATCGGGCTGTGCACCTTCGCCCCCGGTGAGCTCGATCCGTACATCCCGGAGATCCGCCGCATCCCCTACGATTCCCCCCTGAGCGCGCTGGCCCCATCCCTCACAGGGCAGGTAGAGACATGACCACTCCCGACTCGCACCAGGCCCAGGGCGTGGCCGGTTCCCCCGCCTCCCCCGCACCCGCCCCTTCCCACCCCCGGTCCGCGGGACCCGAGGGAGAGCCGCCGGTGCGGGTGCACCGGGCCAAGGAGACCGATCTGGGGGTGCGGACGTTCCCGCTGGTCTCGGCGGAGGAGTGGCGGGCGCCCGAGGAGGTGCTGCGGCGGATGTACCTCGACGTCGAGGAGCGGGCGATCGAGGCCTACGGCTGGTACATGCGCGACAGGATCCGCAAGAAGACCGTCTCCCGGAGGCTGCGGGGCGCGGCGATCGTGCTGGCGGCGGCCGGGGGGTTGCAACCGCTGGCGAGCGCGGCCGGTTCGTGGGGCGGCATGGGATGGGGATACGTGCTGCTGGCCTCGGCCGGGGTGTGCGTGGCCTTCGACCACTTCCTCGGGCTCTCGTCCGGCTGGATGCGGGACATGGTGTCGGCGCACACGATCCGGCAGCGGCTGCACGAGTTCCAGCTCGACTGGGCCGGGCTCGGCGCCCGTGACGCGCTGGCCGGGCAGGAGACACCGGTCCAGGAGTATCTCGAGCTGGTCCGCGCGTTCATCGTCGACCTGTCGGAGATCGTGAACAACGAGACCACCGAATGGGCGACCGAGTTCAAGGAGGGGCTGAGCCAGTTCAGCCTGCCTTCAGGACCGAAGTGAACCGAAGCCGAGCCCGGGTACCCCCTGGGCGAGCCGTCCGCCCGCGAAGGGCCGCTCCCTGACGGCCACGGGGACGACGGTCACCGTACGGCCGGGTCAGGTGAGCGCGTCGATCTCGGCGAGGATGCGCTGCTTGCCCGGCAGGTCCAGGCAGGAGGCGTTGACGGCGTTGCGGGCCAGCGACGCCAGTCCCTCCCGATCGAGACCGAGAACCCCGGCCGCGACGCGGTACTCCTGGCTCAGGCTGGTGGCGAACATGGGTGGGTCGTCGCTGTTGAGGGTGACGAACAGGCCCTCCTTCAGCAGGCGCGGCAGGGGGTGGTCCTCGATCGCGGCGACCTGTCCGGTGCACACATTGGAGGTGGGGCAGACCTCGAGGGGGATCCGGGTCTCGCGGAGGTGGGCGACCAGGCGGGGATCGTCCAGGCAGGCGATGCCGTGGCCGATCCGCTCCGCGCCGTAGCCCTCAAGGGCCTCCCAGATGGTCTCGGGCCCGGTCATCTCCCCGGCGTGCGGGACGCTGCGCAGCCCGGCGGCGGTCGCGGCCCTGAAGGCGTCCCGGTAGGCGTCGCGATACTTCAGGCGCTCCTGCTCGATCCCGCCGATACCAAAACCTACCAAAGCCTTGGGAGGTTCCTCGAGCGCGTGGTCCAGGGTCACCCGGGCCGCCTCCTCGCCGTACTCACCCGCGATGTCGAAGATGTAGCCGATCTGGACCCCGTGCTCGTCGAGAGACCGTCCCGCGGCCAGGTCGAGCGCCTCGGTGACCGCCCGCATGGGCATGCCCGCGAGGTGGTGGCCGTACGGCGTGACCGTCAGCTCGACGTAGCGCGCGTTCTGCGCGGCGAGGTCCCGTGCCAGTCCCGTCACCAGGGTCGCCACGTCCTCGGGGTCGCGGACCAGGTTGTTGACCGCCAGGTAGACCTCGGCGAAGTGCGGAAAGTCACGGAATCGGTAGAAGTCTCGCAGTTCCTCCTCCGTGGCTGGCACGGGGCCGCCGGGGTGGCGGCGGGCGAGTTCGAGGACCGTGGGGACGGAGGCCGAGCCGATCAGGTGGACGTGGAGCTCGACCTTGGGCAGCGCGTCGATGAAGGCGTCGGTGAAGGCGTCGATCGTCATGCGGCGACCCTACGCACGCCGTACCGGCGGACGGTAGACAAAAAGCCTCAATCTAACAGATAAATGTAAGCTTTTCTGGAAGGCGAGGAGACAGAGGGCGTCAGGCCTGTCAGATTGACCACACCGGCCCTCGCGCGCCGACGGGATTCCTCGACGGCATAACCTCCCCTTTACCCGGCAATCAAGCGCATAGTGGGTTCAAGCACCTCGACACCCTCTTGCGGAGGCTTCCTTGTTCGAGCGCTTCACCGACCGCGCCCGCCGTGTCGTGGTCCTGGCCCAGGAAGAGGCACGGCGGCTCAGCCACAGCTCCATCGGCACCGAGCACCTCCTCCTCGGACTGGTCGGCGAGGAGGACGGCGTCGCGAGTCGCGCCCTGCGAAGCTTCGGCATCTACGGTGAGCAGATACGCGCCGAGGTCGAGGAGATCATCGGCCGGGGCGGCGAGGCGCCGATCGGTCACATCCCGTTCACCCCGCGCGCCAAGAAGGTGCTGGAGCTGTCCCTGCGGGAGGCGCTCAACCTGCACCACAGCTACATCGGCACCGAGCACGTACTGCTCGGCCTGATCCGGGAGGGCGAGGGGGTCGCGGCCCAGGTGCTCGTCAGCAAGGGCGTGCGCCTGGAGGCCGTACGGACTCAGGTGATCGGGCTGCTCGGACCGCCCGGCTTCGAGACCTCCCCGACGGGGGCCGAGGAGAGGCTCTCCATCGCTCTGTCGTTCTTCTCGAAGATAGAGCGCGTCCAGGAGAGCCTGGACCGGATCGAGCGCAGGCTGGACGCCCTGGGCGCGCCGCCCGATCCGGGCCCGCCGTCGCCCCCGGGCACCTAGGATCCGGGGGACGCCGTCGCCAGCATGCCGACGGCCAGCCTGGCCTCGACCATCCCGGGGTCCTCGGTGTGGCTCAGGGTCGCCCCCAGCGAGACCAGCAGCCTGCGCATGCGCAGGTTGTCGGACAGCAGGCTGGCCCTGACCTCGGCGAACCCCAGGTCACGGGCCGCGGTGACGATCAATCTGGCCAGCGCGGCGCCCAGCCCCATACCCTGCCAGCGATCCTCGACCAGGAAGGCCATCTCGGCGATGCCGGGGTCCGGGGTGAACATCAGGTTGGCCATGGCGATGACCTGCCCGTCGTGCCCGGCGACCAGCGAGTGGCCGCGGGTCCGGTCGCAGAGCCGCTCGAAGGCGCGGGGCGGCAGGGCGGGCATCGCGGTGAAGTAGCGGAAGCGGCGGGCCTCCGGCGAGCAGCGGTCGTGCAGGTCGCGGACCGCCTCGCGGTAGAGCCGGGTGAGCGGGCGGATCTGCGTCTCGGTGCCGTCGGACAGCTTGACGAGCCGGTCGCCGCCGGTCGGCTGGGGAGTGGGCTGGGCCAGCCGTACGAAGGAGGCGGCCCTGGCGGCCTCGGTCAGCGTGAAGGGCAGATCGGCCCTGCGCAGCCGGATGGAGCGGCGCGGTGCGACCGGAACGGTCAGCAGCGTCGGATCCGGAAGATCACTCATGTCAGAACCGTAGACCCAGCGGGCGTCCTCGGCGCGCAGCAACTCTCCCAGCAGCTCGGGGAGCCGCCAGGGCATCGCGCGCAGCCTGGAGGCGAGCAGAAGCGCACGGGTCGGCTCGTCGGTCAGCTCGTGGGCGGTGGCGGCGACGACCTGGACCTGACGGCCGCCCGCGGCCTCCAGCGCCTCGCGCACCGTCTCGGGCCCCGCGGGGATGTCCGCGACGAACTCGTCCACGGTGCCGTCGGTGTTCGACTGGACGCTCAGGCCCAGGATGTTGCCGCCCTTTTCCGCGAGTGCGGTGGCCAGCGAGGCCAGCCGTCCTGGACGCTCGTCGACCGTAGTGCGAATCCTCAGAAACCCCATCAGACCACTCCCTCTGTCAGGCACAGCCTGGCGCACCCCTGTTACGGGACTGCTACACGAGAGTGAGACCACCGTTACATCATGAAATATCGCCCATGACGCTTTTGTACAACGGTTTCCGTCGGAAGGTTCGCAATAATTGACGGATATAGCAGTATGTGTGGCCATGAGCACGCGTGTTCCCCTCTCCGAGACCTTCGTCAACGGAGACGTCTCCTTCTGGTACCGCTCCCTCGGCCTCCCCGCCGTCGGCGACCCTCTAGGCGGCGACCGCGACGCCGACGTGGCGATCGTCGGCGCGGGCTACACCGGCCTGTGGACCGCCTACTACCTGAAGAAGGCGGACCCGGGGCTGCGGGTGGTCGTGCTGGAGAAGGAGTTCGCCGGTTACGGCGCGTCGGGACGCAACGGCGGCTGGCTGGTCGGCGAGCTGGCGGGCACCCCGGAGCGCTACGCCAGGACGCACGGCGTGGACGCGGCCAAGCGGCTGCAACGGGTGATGTTCGAGGCGATCGACGAGGTCGTGACGGTCGCCGGGGACGAGGGGATCGACGCCGACATCGTCAAGGGCGGTGTCACCACGGTCGCGACCAACGCCGCCCAGGACCGGCGGCTACGCGAGCTGCTCGCGCACGAACGGCACTGGGGCTGGACGGAGCAGGACGTCAGGCTGCTCGACCCGGCCGAGCGGGAGAGCCGTCTGCGGGTCGACGGAGCGGTCAGCGCGATCTGGAGCCCGCACTGCGCCCGGATCCAGCCGGCCAAGCTGGCCCGTGGCCTGGCGCGGGCCGTACGGGACCTCGGAGTCGAGATCTTCGAGCGAACTCCGGTCACCGAGATCGCCCCGCGCGAGGCCCGCACGCCGTACGGCACCGTCCGCGCCGAACACGTCATCAGGGCGACCGAGGGATTCACCGCCGAGCTGCGGCAGTACCACCGGGCGTGGCTGCCGATGAACAGCTCGATGATCGTCACCGAGCCACTGGGCGGCCTGTGGGACGAGATCGGCTGGGAGGGCTGCGAGCTGCTCGGCGACATGGCGCACTACTACATGTACGCCCAGCGCACCGCGGACGGCCGGATCGCGTTCGGCGGGCGCGGCAGGCCCTACCTGTACGGCTCGCGCGTCGACGACAGGGGCCGCACCCACAAGTGGACGATCGAGGCGCTGTGGGAACTGCTGACCGGCATGTTCCCCGCGGTCAGGGCCTCCAGGGTCGCGCACGCCTGGTCCGGCGTGCTCGGCGTGCCCCGCGACTGGTGCGCGAGCGTGCACGTCGACCACGCGACCGGCGTCGGCTGGGCGGGCGGCTACACCGGGCACGGGGTGACGAGCGCGAACCTGGCGGGCCGTACGCTGCGCGACCTGATCCTGCGCCGGGACACGGAGCTGGCCTCGCTGCCCTGGGTCGGCCGCAGGGTGCGAGGCTGGGAGGTGGAGCCGCTGAGGTGGGTCGGGGTGCACGCCATGTACGACCTGTACCGCCGCGCGGACGCCAGGGAGAGGGCGGGCCTGGGCCGTACCTCGGTTCTGGCCCGGGTCGCCGACTCCATCACCGGACGCTGAACCATGCCTATCACCGGACTGCCGAACCGTACCCTTCACCCCATTCCGAGGAGAGCCATGATCCACCTGTCCTACCCCTCCACCCGCGCATCGGTGGAGGTCGGGTGAGCGACATCCTGTTCCGCGGCGGCCGGGCGTTCCTGGCCGCGGGCGCCTTCGCCGAGGCGGTGCTGGTCCGCGAAGGCCGGATCGCCGCCGTCGGCCAGGAAACCGAGGTCGCACGGCAGGCCGCCCCCGGTCACGAGACCGTGGACCTCGGCGGCGGCCTGCTGATCCCCGGCATCACCGACTCCCACATGCATCCGGTGCAGGCCGGTCTCGAACGCGCGAAGTGCGACCTGTCCCAGATCTTCGGCCTGCCGGAGTATCTGGAACGGATCATCGCCTACGCAGAGTCCCACCCGGCCCACGAGTGGATCGACGGCGGCGGCTGGGACATGGCGGCCTTCCCCGGCGGCCTGCCGCACCGCTCACAGCTCGACTTCCTCGACCGGCCCGCCTATCTCATCCAGCGTGACCACCACGCGGCCTGGGTCAACAGCGCCGCCCTGAGGCGCGCGGGCATCACCCGCGACACCCCCGACCCCGCGGACGGCCGCATCGAACGCGACCCGGACGGCACACCGAGCGGCGTGCTGCACGAGGGCGCGATGGACCTGGTCGGCCTGCTCACCCCGCGCCCCACCGAGCGGGACCTGACCGACGCCCTGCTCGACGCTCAGAACCATCTGTTCTCCCTGGGCGTCACCGGCTGGCAGGACGCCATCGTCGGTTCCTACGCGGGCTCCGACGACCAGCTTCCCACCTACGTCTCGGCGGCGGCCTCGGGAAGGCTGAAGGCCAGGGTCGTCGGCGCGCTGTGGTGGGACCGCACACGCGGCGCCGAACAGATCCCCGAGCTGGTCGAGCGCCGTAAGTCGGCCGAGGGCCTGGAGCGGTTCCACGCCACCTCGGTGAAGATCATGCAGGACGGCATCGCCGAGAACTTCACCGCCGCGGTGATCGAGCCCTACTGCCGCTGCGGCGGCACCGGCCTGTCGTACGTCGACCCGGCGCTGCTGAAGGGGTACGTCACCGAGCTGGACCGGCATGGCTTCCAGGTGCACTTCCACGCGATCGGGGAGCGCGCGGTGCGGGAGGCGCTCGACAGCTTCGAGGGGACCGACCCGGCCAACCGGCACCACATCGCGCATCTGCAGATCATCGAGCCGTCCGACGTGCCGCGCTTCGCCGCCCTCGGGGTGAGCGCCAACCTGCAGCCGCTGTGGGCGACCCACCAGCCCCAGATGGACGAGCTGACGATCCCGTTCCTGGGCGAGGAGCGCGCCGCCTGGCAGTACCCCTTCGCCGACCTGCTGCGGGCGGGCACCCGCTTCTGCGCGGGCAGCGACTGGCCGGTCTCGACCGCCGACCCCTTCCAGGGCATGCACGTGGCCGTCAACCGCACGGAGCCGGGCGGCTCGGCCCACGCGGACTATCCCACCGCCCAGACCCCGTTCCTGCCGGGCCAGCGCCTGGACCTGGCGACCGTCCTGACCGCCTACACGGCGGGCTCGGCCTGGATCAACCACGACGCGGAGGCCGGGACCATCGCCCCCGGCAACCGCGCCGACCTGGTCGTCCTCGACCGCGACCCGTTCACCGAACCCACCGCCGACATCTGGCGGACCAAGGTGGCGACGACCTTCGCCGGCGGTGAGGAGGTCTACCACCGCTGATCTCCCGGACAGCCGCCCCCTGATGTGCCCGCACGTCAGGGGGCGGCTGTTCCTCGTACTCATCGAGCCGGGCGAGATATTTGCTGACTTTGGCCCCTGGCGCTGATTTCTCTCCGAGAATGACGGCGCGTCCGGCGGACTTCTCCAAATGCGTACGGCGGGTCAGGGTGAGCCGGTTGGCTCGGCGTGGGTCCTGCTCATGAGCCACCTCGCATCAGGCGTTCCACGTCACGCCAGAACTTGTCGAAGGAGGGCGCATTCTTGCGTGCCTGCACCATATCGAAGGCGCCGGCCAAGGCCGCCTGGTCGGCCGTGGGCCGATAGGAGGTACCGTCGGCCTTCCGCGCAGAGAGCCACCCTTTGGCGTCACGCGGCCCTTCCGGGTCGGCGGGCGGCTCCAGTGGATCCGCCAGTCCCCTGCGACCCGCGAGCGACGGGGCCGCGGCAAGGAACCACGCCTCGAACTCCCGGTTGGCCAGAACCGTCGAGATCTCCTTGTCACCGCGTTCCCGCCGGGCGCGCCGCAAGAGCTCGGGCCCCATCGCCGCGGGGCAGTCATCGTCGGCGTCGATCAGCAGCAGGATTCCACCTTGGCCATCGACGTGGTAGGAGGCCTGGAGCACAGCGTTCTCGACGCCGCCAGGGCTGACCAGTTTGGACCGGGGGACACGGCGCGGCGTCGGGATCCGTACGTCCCAGACCGACAACTCATTCGCGATCCTGCGCAGAAGCACCGGGAGTGCGGCGACCTCACCCTCTCCCTCGACGATCGCGGCGATAGTGACCGCTCCGGTCATTTCATCCCTTCGGGGGGTAGTTTCACATCGGGCTGGGCCTTGGGCAGCAGTTGGCCGCCCCGCATCAGCTCGCCGACGGTGGCCCGCCGGTCCTCGACGATGCGGCGGCTCACGTCGTCGATCTCCCCGATCGTCGTGAGCCCGTCCGTCATGGTCACGACGCGGACGAACGCCGGGTCGAAATCGTCGCGGTCGAGCAGGTCGGCGCTCTGGGTGGTTACCACTGTCTGGACACGCTCACTCGCCTCACTCAGCGCGTCGAACAGCGCTCCCGCGGCGGCGGGGTGCAGGGACGTCTCGGGTTCCTCGATGCCCAGGAGAGTCGTCTCACCTTCGAGTACGGCGGGCTGGAACAGGGCGGCCAGCAGCCCGGCCGCGCGCAGTGTCCCCTCGGACATGGAGTCAGGGCCGAAAGCCAACTCCTGGTCTCCGTTCCGCGCACGAAGCTCAATGGTCGAGTAGTTGTCCAGAACGCGTTCTTCCACCCCCGCCGCCCCTGGGACGATCGCCCGTATGTAGTCGTCGACACGCGCTTTGAAAACCGGATGATCACGGGCGAGAATTCCGAGAAGCGATCCTAGATTCTGCCCGGAAGGGCCCAAATCTGCTTGCTGTGTCCGAGGCTCGATCTGTCTCATCCGCTCGACGTCCACATGATAGAAGAGCATGTCACTGAGGCCTGCGTACAGTTCCGCGAATTCATCACGGATGGCAGCCAGCGGCAGGAAAAGCCGATCTCGTTCGATGCCGCCCCGACCATCGGGGGCGCCGACGATAAGACCGGCCACCACTTCGAACCCGGATGTCAGCGGCCTGGATTGCCGCCGGATTTTCGAAAATCCCGATTCGTCCTCCGCGTCACGGAAAACACACCACTCTCTCCGCACCACGAAAGCACGACGCCCGGAAGCGTCGCGAGCGATGGTGAAGCCGTACTCAGCGAATATCGGATCACCGTCCGACTCCACGGTGAGATCCAGGTGGACACTGAACTCATCGGCGCCTTCCGGCACGCGCCGAAGCACCTCGTTCAGTCCTCCACGCGTCTCCAGGGCACGGGCAGGCGTCGTATCCAGAGCCTCTTTCACGAAACGTAGCGCGTCGAGAAAGTTACTCTTGCCCGCAGCGTTCGGCCCCAGCAGGACCAGGAGCGGCGTGAAGGTGACATCACACGACTCAATACTTTTATAGTTCTTCAATCGCATTCGCCGCAGAAACGGCAGAGTTCGATCCATCACACCTCACTCTCCATCGTTACATGGACCTGTCCGATGACAGCAGCCATGACGAACGCTCCCCAGATCCCGACCACCGGTCTGCTGTGCCCCTCCGCCACGTCACTCGCCTTCCGGATGTGAATCAACAGGGTCGAACAGTCCGGTCGTCAAACCGTCGTGCGCGAGCCGTACGACATCATCGCCGACAACCGCCACCTGCCGAAGCAGCTCGGCGAACTCGGCCAGCCTTCGGAACGTGGCGCCGTACCTGCGCTGTTCGTCGAGAGACAGCCGTGGGATCCGCGCGCGACGCACGTCGTACCGGAAGCCTCCGGTCGCGGTGACGGCCTGGCGCAGGTTCCCCGGGCCGCGCAGGAATCCGGCCACGAAGTAGGGGTCGAGCATCTCCGGGTCACAGCGGATCAGGTGCCGGTCGGGGGTCGGCCCGTCCAACCCATGGTCGTGCGCATCCCGGAGGACCAGCGGAGGTTCGGTGGGATCCAGCACGGAGACGAGGATGTCCCCGCGTCGCAGATCCACCTGGGTCCGAGGAATCTCCCGGTTGAGGACGACGTGCAAAGCCCCGCTCCGGGCCAGCTCGGCCACGGTCACCGTTGGCCAGTTCGCGGTGGGGAACGTCCTCGGCAGCCGTTCCGGGATGGCGCGAAAGAGGACCGAGAGCATCGAGGGCAGCTCCGTGGCGGACGTCGCGTAGGCCTCCGCCAGGTCGTCCTCGGGGCGCCGTACGTAGCGGGAGGGGGTGAGGTCGACGTCGTCGTCCAGCAGTTCCACGACGGGAACGTCTGCCGTCACCCCTGGCTCGTCGGCGAAGTGGTGCCAGAACTCGCCCTCGATCGTCCGCAGGCGTTCCCGGCTGAACCGGGACCCGTCGACCATGTGGACGCTTCTCGCCGGTGCCAGCGCGCCGGCGATCTCCCCCTCTTCGTCGATCCGGCCCACGCTGGGCCGTGCGAGGATCCACAGGTGCAAGCCGAGGGAGTGGACGGCGGCCAGCCCCGGTGGCAGCGCCACCACCTGGCGCAGAGCACCCCGCCTGAGCATCTCACCGCGGATCCTTCGGCCCGAGCGACGGGAGGCGGCGGCGATCGGCATCACCACGATGGCGGTCCCGCCGGGCCGCAGGTGAGCGTAGCAGTGCTCCACCCACGCGAGCTCGGACTCCGCGCGGGGCGGCAACCCGAACTCCCAGCGGGGGTCGTGACCAAGGTCCTCGTGTCCCCAGTTCCTGTCTCCGGTGGGCGGGTCGCAGACGATCAGCTTGGCGCCGCGCTCGCTCCCGGGAGAGCAGGGAAACCCGTCGTCACGCAGCGAGTCCCCCTGCTTGACGATCTCTTCACCGGCTCCGCACCACTGGAGCCGGTACCAGGCGATCCTGGCCAGGGCGGGATCGCGTTCCTGACCGTATCCGGTGCCCCCCGTGCCCTGTTTCTTGCCGAGGGCGCGCAGCAGTGTCCCGGAGCCGCAGGCCGGATCGAGAACGGCTCCGTCGACCACGGGCGGCGCCAGAGAGGCGATCAACGCCGCGAGCTCCAGCGAGGTCACCGCGACGGTGCGAGCGGTCGAGTCGACGTAACGGCTGTGCAGCTCCTCGAAGAGCCTCCTTGAGGGCTCGTCCGCCATGAGTCGCCACGGGGTGAGCTGCTCGGGCGCGAGCCCGTCCGGGAACGGCACGCCGCCGGGGATCCGCTTCGTGGTGACGAATTCGGCCAGTGCCCCGGGCAGCCGGTCGGCGAGCGAGACATCGGACAGCGAAGCCATCGAACGCCACATGCCGTCACTTTCTGCGAAGCAGAGGAAGGCCGCCACGTCGGCGAGGACGTCCACCACGCGCCGTTCCTCCGCCTGAAGGCGAAGCTCCTGCCAGACCCGGTCCTCAACGGGGACGGACTGGAGCTTGCCGTTGGCCGTCAGCCACCTCTCGACCTCGGCGAGGGCGAACAGGGGCTTGGCTTCGCTGCCTCCTACCGGAGCCGGGAAGTCGGAATGTCTGCGACGCCAGTTGCTGACCGCCGCGCGCTCCACATCGGCCAGTCGAGCGATCTCAGCGGCGGTGACCGTGGCCACGCCCGCCATGTCCGACCTCCCCCCAGCCATTGACTAAAACATAGCTGACCAGGGGTGTTGACGTCGATCCAACGAAATCATGTTGTTAGCGGCGCTCACTATGCTTCATTATTGTGGTGCCACAGTCACAGAGGGAACTGCCACCTCACTGTTGATTTCCCCTCGCACACGGTACTCGCGCCACGGCCACCCCGGCCGCCACTTACCCGTCTTCAGGGTGGTTCAGCCGATTCCGCACCACGGCTTCAGCCCGTGGGCCCTTCCCCCGGGAGGCCAACATGTCCCGATGGTTCAAATGTGATCTTCAGGTGGCCACCCCCGCGTGGAACTTCAAGCTGCCCGCTGGCTGGAAAGGTGACCTAAACCATCCCGACCCGGGCAAACGGGCCGAGCACCGCAGGCACTTCGCCGACACGTACATGACTGCCCTCCGAAAACACGGAATCGACGTAATCGCGCTCGCCGACCACCACACCGCCGAATGGCTGGAGGAGATGAGGACCGCGGGCGCGCGAGCGGGGGTCACCGTCTTCCCCGGCGTGGAGGTCACGACGGGTAGCGGCTCCGACGGTGTGCATCTCCTGCTCATCGGCGACCTCGACAAGACCGAACGCGACATCGACGTCCTGCTGGCGAGCGTCTGCGGTTTCGACGACGACTACCCGAGATTCGTTCCGAACACCGATAACCCGCCCATCCCCGCGCCTGCCCCTCGAAGCATCCAGGACATCCTCCGGCGGCTGCCGCCAGGGTGGATCGCGATCGCACCGCACGCCCTCGGCGACAACGGCATCGCCTCCATGAAAACGATCAAGGGCACCCCGCGCTGGCAAGCCCTTCATGATGACAGGCTCTCCGCAATCGACATCGGCACCCCCGCCGATTGTGAGAACTCCAAGGCGTCCAAGGAATCCAAGTCCTGGAATCAACGCTTCCGCGCCCGGCAACTGGACGACTTCCCGTGCCTGGAGCGGCTCGCCTTCGTCAGCACCTCGGACGCCTACAGTCTGGAGGGGCTTGGCAGCCGATTCACCTGGATCCGGATGGCCGAGCCGACTCTCGAAGGCCTGCGTCAGGCGTTCCTGGACTTTGACGCCCGCATCATCTGCGACTGGGACGAACGCCTCGGCAAGTATCCCGAGCGCGATCCGAACCAGGTGACCCACGCCTGGGTCGAGTCAATTCTGCTCAACGGGAAGCTCGGCAACTCCGCCATCCCGCTAGCCTTAAAGTTCGCACCGGGGCTCAATGTGATCATCGGTGGCCGCGGCTCGGGCAAGTCGACCGTGGTGTCCGCGCTTCGTCGCGTCTACGGCGACACCGAAGGACTGCCCGAGAAGATCAAGGCAGATCTGGACGACTTCAACGAGCGGGTCCTGGGCGAGGCACTGCTCTCCGCTGAGCATCATCTCCCGGTCTCCGGAGAGCGTCAGGTCGCGACCTGGGCGGCGGGGGGAGGCAGGCACACCACCCGGAGCACAGGCACGATCCGTACGAGCTTCCCGCTGCGTGTGTTCAGCCAGAAGGAGCTGTATGAGCGCGTCGCGCCAGACTCCAACGACCCCTTCACGGCCTCACGACACCTGCTCAGCCTCATCGACGAGGCACTCGACGCCTCGGACGAGGCTCAGCGGGCCGATTTCCCAACCGAACGGTCCAAGATCGAGAACACCTGCCAGGCCCTCGTCGCCCACCGGCTCCTGATCGAGGCAAAGCTCGGACAGCGAGACGAGCTTCAGGCCCGTGAGGCGGAACTCGGCCGCCAGATCGCCCGCCTTGAGAATCCGGCCACGAGGGACCGGCAGCGGAAAAACGAAGCCGTCCTGAGCGAGCACAAGAAACTTGAGGGTTACGCCACCCAGGTCACCCGGTCCATCGCCGAACTGCGACGTGCCGTCGATCGTTTGCCGCCGGTCACCGAGGTGGAAAACGTCGGCCCCGCAGCGCACCACCAGGCGCTGGCGAGCATCGAGACAATCCTTCGCCGGAACATCCTCTCGTCGCTGTCACACGCCGAAGCCCAGGTACAGGACGCCCAGGCTGCGCGGCGGAGCGGAGATTGGGCCGATCAGGTGCAGCAGGCCCGCGCGGACAACGAGGCTTACCAGGCAGAACTCGTCAGCCTCGGTGTAGATCCCGAGCAATATCTTGCGCTGCGGGAAGAGCTCGCCATGACACGTACCCGTTTGAGTGACCTGGTAGACCGGGCGAGAGAGCTGATCGAGCTTCAGGAAAACGAGCGTGAATCATGGCAGGCGTTGGCCCTCGTCCACACCCTCCGTGCTCAGCGGCGGCGGCATTTGGTCGAGGAGGTCAAAAAGCGAAGCCAGACTCTGCGTTTCGAGGTGAGGTCTCACTCCGACTGGACCGGATGGGCACGTGCCGTACGACGGGTCCTGAACCTACGCAGCGACGGTTACCCCGAAGAGGTCCGCACGCTGGCCCGCTGGCTGTGGAGCGGCACCACCGACACCCTGGAGGATCGCCTGGAGTGCTGGAGAGTTGCTCTCATCACCAACTCCTATGTCGAGCTGAGTGCCAGGATCGGCCAGAGCGGCGAGGACCGGGGACGACCTGCCTGGTGGAAGAAGCTGACCGGTATCGATCAGGCCGTCCGCCTCCGGCTCGCCACACTGATGGCCGACGACACCGTCGACATGCGGTTCCTGAAGAACGGTGGCAACCCGAAGCGAGACGAGGACTGCAGAACGTCCGGCACGGCTCGCCCGGCCAGCGCACCGCGGCCATGCTGAGCTTCGTCCTCCACCAGGGAACCGAGCCATTGGTACTCGATCAGCCGGAAGACGATCTGGACACGACGCTGATCTCCGAGCTGATCGTCACCGAGCTTCGCAGAAGCAGGTGGGAGCGGCAACTCATCGTGGTCACCCACAATGCGAACATTCCTGTGCTCGGCGACGCGGACCGGGTCATCGTCCTGGAAAGCGTCGACGACAGCATCAGGATCAAGAGCAGCGAAAGGCTCCACGTGGGCCCGATCGACGTACCGGAAGTACGGATGGACATTCAGGACGTCATGGAAGGCGGCGTCAAGGCGTTCGTCAAGCGTGGCATGAAGTATGACAATGAGGTCAGCTCCTACCGCCGTGATGTCGCCCGGATGAAACCCGTTCCGAGTTCGTCATCCTGACAGTGCAGGTTCGGCAGGGCGCTCCCGCTCCAGCGGAGCGCCCTCGAACTTCTGGACGTGCTCCCTGCCCACAGGATCAGGAGGCGAGCTCTCCGTCCAAGTAGGCGCGAAACTCCCTGACCTGGATGCTGGTTCCGTACGGCTCCAGCTTGGCGGAGAACGTCCTGAGGCGGTCGACCGAGCGGGCTGAGGTGAGCGACCTGGCCATCGGGATCGCGGCCCGCGCCGCGTCGACGGCCTGTTCCATCTCCCCCATGCCAAGGTAGGCCTCGGCGGCGTTCACTCGATTGAGCTGGGCCGATCGAGGCCGCTTCGTCGTGAACTCACGCACCGCCAACTCCGCGCAGTCGGCCGCTCTCCGGTGATCGCCTAGCAGCTTCCAGCACATGCCCATCTCTGCGGTCAGCTCTGGAGCGTCGTACCAGGCGATCCAGGCCGGATCGCGATCAGTGGCGCCCTGGGCATATGTCCGCTCGGCTTCGACGAGCAGCCGTTCGACCCGCTTGGAGCTGTGCGCGTCACCGGTCTCCGCCGGTTTCGCCTGCAAAGCCGTCGCCCACGCCTCCATAACCAGCAACAGGGACATGGCGCGGGGTGGCGCCTGCACCTGACGGGCGGTTTCCACGGCAGCGCGGGCGAGCCACACCGCCTGGGCGGGCTGCTCCAGATGAATCGCCTGATCCGTCAGGCTTGTCATCACCCAGGCACCCGTCAGCGGGTCGTTCCCGGTCTTCGCCAAGGTGAGCGCCTGTCCGAAGTAGTGCTGTGCCTGACCGTGACGCTCCAGATCGAAGGCGGTCCAGCCCGCCAACTGGGCCATCCCCGCCGCAGCCGTCATCAGCTCGGCCCCGACCTTGTCGTCATAGCGTCCGCGCAGCAGCGGGGCGACGGCGGTGTTGAGGTAGTCGACCACGGCCGGGCGCACCAGCCCCGCCCCGAACTGGCGGTCCATCTGCCCGAACGCCTGCCGGGCCTCGACGATCCGCCGGACGTCGGTGAGCCCGACGGCCGCACCCGACCCGTGGTAGGCCGCCGATGTCTCCGAAGCGCCGTAGCTCCACGCCGACAGCCAGCTCCCGAAGGCCCCCGGCACGAACGGCAGCGCGGCCAGCAGGTGGCGCCGGTCCGGATCCACGTCACACCTCCACAGTCGCTCGGCCGTCTTGACCGTAACCGCGAGCGAGAGGTCGCTGAAGTCCGGAAGCAGCCAGGCTTGGGTGTCGACGGGGGCTCTCCCCTCTACCCACCGCTCGACCTCGGCCGGGTCGACCCCGAACACCTCGGCCATCCGCGCCCGGTAGACCGGGCGGATCTCCTGCCGTCCCCGCTCCCACCGGCTCCACGTCGTCGGCGACACCCACAGCGCCTCCGCCATGGCGTTCTGGCTCAACCCCATCCGCTTGCGGGCGCGCACCAGCTCAGGCCGTCCCTCGCCACGCACCGTGCCATCCATGATCACCTCCGTCACACGTCGTTTCCTGACGACAACCGATTGTCACCGGACATGTCTCACGACTCCACCCACCAGGGGAAACGACCGGGAAACGACCACCGGGCACGACGCCCCACACGACGGCCGACGCGGGTCGCTCTCCCCCGGCGCCCCTCTCGGCGAACGGCTACGCCCCTCTCCGGACCTCGCCGCCACTCGCCCGATCGCGTCTTCTGTCGACCACAATCACCGACAGCGATGGAGTGAGCACATGCAGCCATCCCCTCGTGGCCCCGCGAACCCGTTCGGCGTCCACGCGGAGCGCCTGGACGGCTCCGCCCACAGGACAGGCGTCCCGGGGAAGGCGCGGGACGACGTCCACATGCTGGTCAGGCTCCTGCGGCCCGGTTCGGTCTCCCGCCTGACCTGCCCGCCCCCGCTCAACCCCGGCCGCCACTCGGTTCACCTCCTGCTGGAGTCGTGAGACCGCGAGACCACTCGGGACTCCGTCCTGAACTCGGCGCCCGGGCCCGGGCGAGCCGGTGAGGTGACGACACGCCGTCCCGCCAGGCCAGGGCTGTGATGAGTGGATCTCCGGGCGTGGATGGTGTACATCATGTGGACGTGGACAACCGGTTGAAGCGTCACGATCTGACCGAGGACGAGTGGGTACGGCTGGCGCCGTTGTTACCCGCCGATCCCCGGCGGGGGCATCGGTGGGCCGATCACCGGGCGACCATCAACGGGGTGTTCTTCCGGACCAGGGCCGACTGCTCGTGGCGTGCCGTGCCGGAGGTCTACGGCAGGTGGAAGACCGTCTACAACCGCCATCGGCGCTGGTCGACGGACGGCACCTGGGAGACGATCCTTGAGGCGCTGCTGGCGGGCCACGACGGGGCCGAGAAGTGTGCCCAGGCCGTCGGCCCGACGGCCACGGAGGCCTGCGGACGTCCCGCGGGCGCCCGGCACACCAGACCCCAGGACATCCGGCCGGGAAAGATGTTCGAGGTCGCGAACTGGTGACCGGCGACCGCGAGGAACGCGGGAACGCCGGGACCGGACGATGGTCCGGCCCCGGCGGACGGTGACCTGCGCGCGGCAGGTCCGTGCCGGATCGGCGGGGTGGGCGGCGCCCGGCCCTCGCGGGTCAGCGCCGGGCCCGTCGGCGGATCAGTACTGGACCGTGACCGACGCCCCGGAGAAGGCCTGGTTCGCGTGGAGGCTGATGTAGACGTATCCGGCCGGGGGGTTGGCGACGGTCAGGGTCTCGGCGTTGCCCGAGCCCGTCGAGCGCCGGGTGTAGGCCGAGGTGGTGGCCCAGGTGGTGGTGCCGTAGTAGAGGTCGGCGTTCCCGGTGCCGCCGGACGAGGTGATGGTCAGTGTCCTGGTGCCCGCGGGCACGTAGAGGTAGAAGTAGGCGTAGTTGCCCGAGGTCGCCGACAGGTTGCTCCGCCGGCAGTTCCTGTCGAGCTGCCGGGTGTCGGCCCCCGTGCACTCGGGGGTCGATGAGCCCCCGGTCGACACCGCGACCTGTTGCGTGCTCGTCGCGGTCGCGCCCGCGTCGTCCGTGACGGTCAGCCTCACCGTGTAGGTGCCGTCCGCGCCGTAGGTGTGGGAGGGGTTGGCCAAGGTCGAGGACGTGCCGTCACCGAAGTTCCACTGGCGGGACGCGATCGTCCCGTCGGGGTCGGCCGAGGTGTCGGTGAAGGTCACGGCGAGACCGTTGGCGGCGAAGGTGAAGGCGGCGCTCGGCGCCTGGTTGCCGCCGCCCCCGCCCGAGCAGGCCCCCGAGGCACAGGCCGCGAGCCAGGTCTGCCAGTCACCGTCGTAGCGACTGCCGACCGTGCCGGTCAGGAAGGTGCGGGCGGCGTTCCAGTTACCGGTCCTGTAGTGGCCGAGGACGGTGGTGACGTCGGCCGGGTGCTTTTCGAACATGTACCGGACGGCCAGGTAGCCCCAGCGGTAGATGCGGATCGTGTCGTGCGAGTAGGTGGTGTTCCACAGCGTGCTGAGCGCGTAGGTGCGCTTGGCCGCCTCGGTGACGGCGGCGTCGTAGACGACCTTGCGGTAGGAGTAGGAGACGTATTCGGCGAAGCCCTCGATCCACCAGATGGTCGGGGTGGTGACCCCGGCTCCGAAGTCGCCGTACATGTCGTAGCGGCCGTCGAGGTAGTGGGTGTACTCGTGGTTGAGGTTCCAGATCTCGAACGCGGGCCGTACCCACTCGGCCTCGTAGGCGATGAACCTCGGCTGGTTGCCTGCCGCGGCCGGGTCGCCCTCCAGGTACATGCCGCCGTTGTTGGTGTCGATGCCGAACATCGCACCCGCGTAGGTCTGGTAGTCGGTGCTGGAGTCGAAGACGCAGACCTCGATGGTGGTGTTGTTGTCGCCGGAGACCGGCCGGTTGCCGTCCTTGACGAGGTTGTGGAAGTAGGCGTCCTGGTTGAGGAGGCTCCGGCAGCTGTCGGCGAGCTGGGCCGCCGTCATCTCCTGGGCGCGGATCCTGATGCCGGCGCTGCAGGTGTGGTTGACGGTCAGGACGCCGGCGGCGAGACGCTGCTGGAGGTCGCAGGTGTCGTAGTAGGAGCAGTTGGCCTTGTCGTATGAATCGGTCATCTCAGCCACTCCGACCCACAGCGGGGCGGTCGTGCCGGTCATGCCGCTGCGGGTGAGCAGGTTCCTGGCCAGCGGCCGTACCCGGGTCAGCAGCGCGGAGTGCTGGAGGAAGCGGGCGAGCTCCCGGCCCGCGTTCGAGGTCAGGTAGCTACGGTCGGTGCCGAGCAGGCCGAGGTGGTTCACCGCGAAGGAGTTGAGGGTGTCGAGCACGCTCGGGTCGGTCTGGACCGCGCTGACGAACGCCGGGACCTGGTGTCCGCGGAAGAGCACCGTGTAGACGTTGTTGACCGCGTTGAGCATCCACCAGGAGGCGTCGTAGGAGCTGTTGTAGTTCGTGAGCATCCGCTTGACGACGCCGAGGTAGCGGTCGTTCTCCTCTGCGCTGTCGATCAGGGTGATCGCCTCGGCGAGGACCTCGCCGTTGGCGTCGCTGACCGTGAAGGCGCGGGAGCCGCCGAAGAAGGCGTCCAGACCGCTCTGGATCGCGGTCTTCAGCGCGCTGCCGTAGGTGCCGACGCCTGCCGAGTCGTACCAGTGCACGTAGTAGCCCGCGCGCAGGTACAGCACCAGCTGGGCGGTACCCGTGGTGTTGTCGCCAGGATAGGACGCGGCGTTGTCACGCAGCGCGTAGGCGACGGTGGCCATCTGGGACTCGCGGAAGGCGTAGTAGGCGTCGCCTCCGCTCAGGCTGAACAGCGTGTTGACGCAGTCGGTCGTCGAGGCCTTGATCTGCTGGACGAGGGCGCTTCCCGAGCGGCTGGTGAAGTCGCTCGCGCTGCACGCCGCCGCTGCCGCCCTGGCCGCCGGGGTGTTCCGCATGGAGGGCTTCGGGTGCTCGGCCGCGGTCGCGGGCTCGTCGTAGTCGTGACGCAGCGCGTCCTTCGACGCCGCGGCGGGGGGACGGTCCCTGGTCGGCAGCGGGGCCTTCTGGACGTGCCCCGCCTCGTCGGCGGTTGAGTACGCGCTGACCGGCGGGGGCTTCGGAGCGGCGTGCGCCGGGGTGGCGGCCACCAGGCTCTGGAGGGTGAGCCCCAGGCCGAGGGCGAGAGCGAGCAGCGCCGACAGGCGCCCGCGCGGCTCGCGCCGGGACGGTTCGATCGTCATGTACAACCTCCGGGGGGATCCATGGGACGGACTGAGGTTGGGATGCCGGAACGGCCGGGGGCCGTCCGGGCTCTGGGGTCCGCGGCCTGTCCCGCCGAACGGCGGGGGCCGTGCTCCTCGGGGGTCTCACCTGAAAGGAGCGGAGGGACCTTCTGCCGGAAGTCTGGGGGCGTGACCGGGCCCACGCTCATAAGGCGGTGCATAATTCTTGGCTATGGATCAGCCCTGCCGAACCACCACGAACCCATGAAAAAAGAGGCGACCGCTACCGGTCGCCTCGGGGCGTGCGGGTCAGTGACGGAGGCCGGGGAACGGCAGCGTGCCCGGCGACTCCTCGCAGTGGCGGACGATCTGCTCGACGACCTCGATCTCGTCGAACGGCGGATGACGCGTGATCCCCTGCCCCGGCAGGCGGTAGGAGAGCGACTCCTCTCTAACCCAGATGTGCACTCCGGTGCGCGCGCGAACCACGGCCGTCCGCGGGCCCGCGGACACGTGGGGCCGTAGCCCGCGGACGGTCAGCAGCGCGTTGATCCGCTCCGCCGAGCGCAGGTGGGAGGCCGGCTCCTGCCGTACCGGGACGGCATGGCCGCAGTCATCGGGAAGCGGCACGGTGAAGAACACCGTCTTGCCCGGCGTGGGCCTGACGCCGAGCCTGCAGCGCGTCGCGTGGACTCCCCAGCGCCCGCCGTAATCGCCGATCAGGGCGTCCACCACCTCCAGTCCCCGGCCGCCGGAGGCGTCCCACGGCGGGCGGCTCAGCGGCCCTCGGGGGAATCCCCCGACGATGGGGTCGAACACCTTGATCACGACCTCGGGGCGGGTCCTGCGGCTCAGGTACGCCCAGATCTCCAAGCTGCCCGACGATGCGGACGCGGCCCGTGTCCACGGCGTCCGGCAGGCGTGCAGAAGCGCGTTCGTGGCCAGTTCCGAGGCGACGACCGCGGCGTCGTAGGTCAGATCCCAGGGCATGCCGAACTCGCCCAGCACGGCTCGCACGACAGACCGGGCGACCTTCGCCCCCCTGCCGTCCGGTGGCAGCGGCCAGGCGGGAAAGCCGCCTACGGCCAAGGGGACGGGATAGACGGGATGTTCGTCGATCGTCGGAGTCACTTCAGGCATGGTCGCCACCTTCGGCCGGGCTCCCGGGAGGACGTCGGCCTGACGCCGGTGAACGGGCCGGAAGCGGAGGCGGACGGCCTCACCCGGCGGTCAGGAGCACATCGCGGTCCCTCACGCACGTGTCGCGAATTCGTCGACGGCCAGGCCGGATCACGCCCGTGTAGTCCCGGGCATTCCTTTACGGGGATTTCAGAGAATTTTCAGAGGGAGAGGTATTGGCAGTTTGCCAACAAGACCCGGCCGAAGGTCATTACTTATCGCATAATCCTTGGCTATGGACCTCGACACCAGGCATCTTCGTATGATCTGCGCGATAGCCGAGACGGGCAGCGTCACACGTGCCGCGGCCAGGATGGGGCTGTCACAGCCCGCCATCACCAACCAGTTGCATCGGGTCGAGAGCCTCGTCGGCGGGTCCCTGTTCGTCCGCAGCCGTTCCGGAGTCGAGCCGACCCCGCTTGGCCGTCAGGTCATCGCCCGCGCCAGGATCGTCCTGTCCGAGATCGACGCGCTCTTCGGCGACATGCGCGGTCCTTCCGATCCCACCGGAGTCCTGCGCCTGGGGTGTGTGCACCTGGCCTGTGTGGCGAGCATCGTCAGCCGGGTGGGTGAGGTGCTGCCCGGGCGTGAGATCTCGCTGCGCATCGAGCCCTCGACGGTGCTGCTGGCCGAGGCGCTCACACACGGCCACCTGGACGCGGCGCTGCTGGGCGTCATCGAGGGCTTCGACGTCACCCTGACGGCGCCTGTCGTCAGCCGTACCCTGGTCCCCCGGTACCCGATATTCATCGCGCTGTCGGCGTCCCATCCTCTGGCCGATCACGAGGAGGTCGACCTGGCCGACCTGAGGGACGAGGCCTGGATCAGCCCGCCGGGCGCCGACGACGGCTCACTCGCCGCGCTGCGGGCCTCGTGCCGTACGGCGGGCTTCGAGCCACGGGTGCTCTACGACGCCCCGAGCGGAGCGGCCCGGCCACTGGTCGCGGACGGGCACGGGGTACGCCTGGTCGACCCGACCTGGCCTCCCGCCCCGGGCACCGTCGTGCGCCCCCTCGCCGGGGAGCCCCAGGTCGCGCGGCTCGTCATGGCCTGGCGCAGGGACCGGCTGAGCGCCGAAGGCGCGACGTCCCTCTACCGCGGCCTGGCGGCCGCCTTCTCCGACCACGTGGACGGCAACCCGGCCTTCAGTCGCTGGTGGGACACGCATCCCGAGGTCCACCCGCTGCCCTGACCGTCCGGCGCCGTCTCCCCCTGCCGCCGTCTCCTCCGGCCGCCGTCGCGCCCGTCAAGGTGCCGCCGGTGAGGTAGCCCGCCGGTCACCCGGCGGGGACGACGTCCGCCTCCTGCAGAACGAGGCGCGCGAGGGCGTCCGCGGCGTCGAGCCGCCCGAGGGACCTGGCCGCCTTGGCCATGGTGACGCGGGCCTGCGGGTCGGCGAGCAGCGCGTCGAGTTCGGCGAGGAGCTGTTCCGGGCTCGGGCCGGTCTCGAGGAGTGCCCTGGCGGCTCCCGCCTCGACGAGATAACGGGCGTTCTGGCGCTGCTCGTCGCCCGCCGACGGGATCAGGGGGATCAGGACGGACGGCTTGCCGACGGCGGTCAGCTCGGCGATGATGCCCGCGCCGCTGCGGGAGACGACGATGTCGGCAGCGGCGAGCACGTGGGCCAGCTCCTCTCCGACGTAGGGAACCGGCTGGTAGCGTCCGGCCAGCTCGGGGGGAAGAGCGGCGGCGGTCTGGGTGAGCTGGTCGATCCAGCCGGGACCACACTGGTGGAGCACCTGCGCCCGGGTGAGCAGCGACGGCAGGATCGCCTCGACCATGGTGTTGATCTGACGGCTTCCTTGGGCGCCACCGGTCACGTAGACGAGGGGCAGCTCGGGTGAGAGGCGGAAGTGCCAGCGGCCCGACGGGGCGTTGCCGTTCAGCAGATGGGGGCGGACGGGGTTCCCGGTGACCACTGCCCGCTCCCGGGCCGAGGCGGGCAGGTGCTCGACGGAGGACGGGTGGGTGAGTGCGATCCGGGTGGCGAAACGCGCCAGGATGCGGTTGGCGAGGCCGAGCGCGGTGATCTGCTCGTGCATCACCAACGGACGGCCGAGCAGCCTGGAGGCGAGCCCCAGCGGCACGCACACGTATCCGCCGGTCGACAGCACCACGTCGGGGCGGTAACGGGCAGCGATGCCGAAGGCCTGCAGGATGCCGACGGGGATGCGGAACATGTCGGCGAGGTTGGTGAGCAGCTCGCGGGGGTTGGGTGAGCGCCGGAGCTTGCCCGCCTTGATCGCCCGGAACGGAATGTCGTGCTCGGCCGCGATACGGGCCTCGAGACCGCTCGCCGTACCCACCCAGAGCACGTCGAGGTCGAGCCCGTGAGCGGCGGCCTGCTCGCGAACGGCCGCGACGGTGGTCAACGCGGGGTAGGTGTGACCGCCGGTCCCGCCTCCGGTGACGAGCATCCGCAGGGGGCGACGGTTTCCGGCGTTCATGTGTGCGTGTCCTTCCAGCGTTGCGATCATCCGTGTCCTGGGCCGTGCCGACGTGTCCGGCGGCCTCGCGCACGCTACCCGGAGTCCCGACGAAGATCCAATCTCACCGAGGGTACGGCCGCCGCCCACCACCCTGGGACGGCGGCGGGTCACGACCTCTCGTCGCGCGCGTGACGAGAGGACCTCCGGCCCTCACCTCGTTCGCCGGGAGACACCGGAGTTTCCGGGAGACACCGGAAACGATATTCGGCTTCACCGGCACACAGCAGCCTATCCTCCCGTTTCCCCCGCGACTCCACCCCTGTTCTCGCTGCTGTTCTCGTCGTCGGCGCATCCGCCACGGGTGGGCGGCGCCCGCCAACGGGCGATGGAATGGAGATCATCCCGAAAGTGACCACACGCCCGGGAGCGGACATGTATACGATCATGAATATGAAGATGGACATGAACCTGAAGATGGAAACGGGGGCGGTATCCGGAACCGCCTCCGAAAACCGAGAGATCTAGAATGGAGCTGTCGGGGGACAAAGTGAAGCTTTCAACAGAGAAACACTCAGGAGAGAGAAAGGAATTACCACTTGTCGGAAGCCCGCCACGGGAAAGGGCAGACGCCGCGGAGAACCGGCGAAAGATCCTCTCGGCCGCCTGGCGCATCGCGGCCGCCGGTGGCGTGGAGAGCATGTCGATGGACGAGGTGGCGAGCGCGGCGGGTGTCGGGGTCGGCACCGTCTACCGGCGGTTCGGAGACCGGGCCGGGCTCGCGTACGCGCTGATCGACGAGCGGGAGCGCGCCCTGCAGGCCGCATTCCTGCACGGGCCACCGCCACTCGGGCCAGGAGCGGCCCCCCTCGAGCGCATCGCCGCCTTCCTTGCGGCACTGGTCGACCGCACCGAGGAGCAGTCGGACCTGCTGTTCTTCGCGGAGAGCAGCTCACCGGAGGCGCGCTACGCCGGAGGCGCCTACGCCGCCTACCACCTGCACCTGGTCACACTGCTCCTGCGCCTTCGCCCTGACGCCGACGCGCACTACCTGGCGGACGCCCTGCTCGCCCCGCTGGCCGCACCCCTCTACCTGCGTCAGCGCAGAACACTCGGCATGGACGTCGAACGAGTCAAGGCGGGACTGGACGCGCTGGTGCGTAACCTCGGGCGAATGGACCCCGCCACCATAGACCCCTGGGAAACGGAATCCTCTCCGCTCAGCTGAGCGGAAATCTCCGTTTTCATAATCATCGAGACGGCACGCCGAAGGGCCCCCGTGGACGTTTCCACGGGGGTCCGGGTCGACCAGGCGGACAAAGGTCTGGGTGAGGGTTGACTTGCCGGAACCGGTCGGGCC